>NZ_JBFRGE010000109.1:0-14777 GCF_052115185.1 Paenibacillus sp. 2TAB19
GGTGGTGGCGCAGGCGGCGGAGCTGGAGGCGGCGCAGGCGGCGGAGCTGGTGGTGGCGCAGGCGGCGGAGCTGGAGGCGGCGCAGGCGGCGGAGCTGGTGGTGGCGCAGGCGGCGGAGCTGGTGGTGGCGCAGGCGGCGGAGCTGGAGGCGGCGCAGGCGGCGGAGCTGGTGGTGGCGTAGGCGGCGGAGCTGGTGGTGGCGCAGGCGGCGGCGCAGGTGGTGGCGCAGGCGGCGGAGCTGGAGGCGGTGCAGGCGGCGGAGCTGGAGGCGGTACAGGCGGCGGCGCAGGTGGTGGCGCAGGCGGCGGAGCTGGAGGCGGTGCAGGCGGCGGAGCTGGTGGCGGCAAAGGCGGTGTAGGCGGCGGTGGCAGTCAAGGCATCGAGAACAACCGTCCTGCCCCTGGCGGCGAGAACAGACCAATGCCAAACGGGCGTCCTGAGAACAACCGTCCACATGGCGGAACTGGCAATGGCGGAGGCAATGGCACTGGATCCGGCGCGGGTCAAGGCAGCCAAGGCGGCAATGGCAACAACATTGCGCCGAACCGAGTGCAAGAGAACGCTCCTGCTCCAGGCGCGAGATAATCGTTATTAGAACAGTGGCTGTTCCGCCGAATGAAAGTTCGCGCGGGACGGCCTTTATTTATGTCCGAATGTTGGCTCACATCCGCGACCAATGGCAATGACTTCCGTAAAGTATTACAATGAAATTATTTCAAACTAACTTCTGGAGTGAAGCTTGCATGAAATCGGAAGCTCAGGTGAGAAAGTTGAGCGTCAGCAAATGGGCGGGCACGCTGCTTATTGGCGCTTTTGTCGGCATGCTGGCCGCTTTTCCTTTTCAACATACGTTTGTTGGCGGTATCGTCTTCGCGATTTGCAGCGCGGCGGCGATCGGCGGCTTGGCGGACTGGTTCGCGGTTACTGCGCTATTCGGGCAGCCTCTTCGCGTGAAGTGGCCGACGTGGATGGGAACGAACATTATTTCAAGGAATCGGGAGCGGCTCATTAATGAGCTCGTCGGTATGGTGCAGACCGAGCTGTTGTCCATTCCGAACATTCGAGCGAGACTCGATGAGCATAATATCGGCGCCGTATTGCTGAATTACTTGACGGAGCATAACGGCGAGAAGGCTGTTAACGACATCCTCCAAAGGCTGGCGGGCGACGTCATGTCCAAAGCCGATCTGAAGGATTTAGCGAGCGTCGTTCAGAACTATCTACTCGATCATGCCGATGCCATTCAGGTGTCGGAGATTATAGCAGACGTAGGGGAATGGACGCTTCGTAATCGTTATGACGACCGAATCGTGGAATTTCTTGCGGCGGAGCTGATCAAGCTGGTTAAATCCCATTCGTTCCGTATGATTGCCGAGCGATTGATTGATTCCGCCTTACAATCGTATGAGAACGGCTTGTCTCGCCGCAAGTGGGTGAATTCGGCTGCAGGTCTGAGCGCGCCAGCCATAAGTGCTAAGCTGCAAAGCTGGTTGACGGGGTATTTGCAGGAAATGTCGGATGCTCATAATCCGCATCGGATCCAACTGAAAGAGATGATTGAGCAATATGTTGTCCGTCTGCGTACAGATGATCAGCTTCGGGCGCGTATTGAAGCGAGCAAGATGAAGCTTGTGAATAACTTGAAGGGTCATATCCATGTGGATGCCTATATCTCGGAAAATCTCGAGTCGTTCAGGCAGGCCGCAGCTTCTGGCGCTTCTGGAGAGAGCGGAGCTTTCCCATGGATTACGAGCAAGGTGCGGCTAGCTGTCGATCAAATGGAGAATAAGCCGGAGCTGCTTGATCGGATCGATGGCACGATTAAAACGTGGCTCTACGCCTTCATCGAACAGAAACATGATTATATCGGCAAGCTCGTTCAGGATAAGCTCAGCACCTATTCGGAAGAAGAGCTCATTAAGCAGGTCAAGCAGCATGCAGGACGGGATTTGCAATATATCCGAATTAACGGTACGTTAGTTGGCGCTTTTATAGGAGCGGTTCTCTATTTATTGACTTATATCGTTGAATGGATCACATCATCACTTGGGGGGTAGGATACAATGACTATGAGGAAGTGGGCAAATGGCAGTCTCGTTGTGCTGTCCGTGCTGTTCATTGGAGCGTTATGCTGCGTCGTTGCTTATCCTGAAGCATGGTGGGCTCGCATGCTGTTATATACGTTCGAAGCAGGTCTCGTTGGGGCGCTGGCTGATCTGTTCGCGGTAACCGTTCTGTTCCGGCATCCATTCGGCATTAAGAAATTTCCGCATACGGCGATCATACCAAGGAACCGTGATAAGCTGGTTGACAGCGTCGTCACCATGGTGGAAGAGCAATTGCTGAGCAAAGAATCGCTTAAGGCAAAGGTAAAGCAGTTCCATATCGTCGAGGCATTGGTCGGCTGGGTGGACAGGAGGCCTGACGGTTTCGTATCGAAACAAGGCTGGGCTATTATTGCTACGCTATTGTCCAAGATTGATCTGGAAGGCGTATCGGTTATGCTCGATGAGCAGGCGCGCAAAGGACTGCGTCAGGCGAACGTATCTCCTTATGCCGGTACGGCGCTGAAGTGGGTGCTTGCGAAAGGCGACTTCCAAAGCTGGATTGGCGGAATCATTGATTTCGCGGCCCAGCGGATCGCCGTAGAGGAGACGAAGCAAGTCATCCGAGATATGATGATGAAGGAAAAGGATAAGTTCGAAAATACGGGCGGCACCGTGTCCAAATGGTTCAAGCGAATGGCTGTAATCGTCGCCGAATCGACCGACTCGCTAAATATTGACGATGCTGCCGAAGCGATGTACCGTGACATGCTCGCTTTCATCGAGCAGCTTCGTAATCCCGAGCATGAGCTGCGCGTTCTCGTATCGGATATGGTGCACAAGCTTGCTGATGACCTTCAGCACAGCCATGAGCTGTCCGGTACGGTGAACAATTGGAAGAACGATGTGCTGGATAAAATATCGCTGCTCCCATCCATTCAGTCATTGCTTGGTTCGTTCAAGCAAATGCTGACGGATGAAGGAGAATTGAAATACATTGTGACGGAGAAACGATCTGTTAATCACGAAGATATTAAGCAATGGGTAGGCGAGTTCATCCAAAGTTATTGGGACTGGTTCAAGAGCAGCCAATCGTCGAAGGACTGGTTGGAAGGATATGTTCAACAGTTCATAGGAAAGCTGATCGAGACGCAACATGCCTTAGTCGGTATTATTGTAAGAAGAACGCTGGAGGATTACACCGAGGAGAAGCTCGTGGTGTTCATCGAGAGCAAGGTCGACACCGACCTCCAGCGTATTCGGCTGAACGGCGCGCTCATCGGCTCTTTAGTTGGCGCAGGACTATTCATTTTCCTGCATGGCATATACCGTCCGATTCTGGATTGGTTGGCTTAAGAAGCTATGTGTTGGAGCTGCCCAAACCTATGCCCTTTTTTTACGAAAAAGCATGGGAGCAAATCATTCTGAATCAATTGTCCAAGCCGCCAGCCGCGATTTTCATAGAATACTATATTCTAGCGAAAGGTTGTGGTCGGCAATGACTGTCTTTTACAAATTTACTACCGGTCCTGTTGAAAACGTGATAGAAGGAGGTCCGATAGGCATCTCCAATCAGGTTTACGTCAAGGCGCTTAACAACTGCAAAACGAATAACGCAAAAGTGCGCATCAAAGTGTACAGCTTGAATACCGGTCATAAAAAGCTGGTGGACTCCAAATCGTTCACGTTAACGCCATGGCAATCGGACTTTGAGAGGTTTATCACAAACACGTATGTTCAATACGAAATTGAAGTTTCAGTGAGCAGCGCTGACGTGCTGGTAACCGTCTGGGGCAAGAACAGAGCCGGCCGACTTGTTGCGGCGCATAGGTTCACTCAGCAGGAGCTGACGATGAAGAAAATTCGAAGAAAGTAATGCAAGGGCTGTCCTTAAGGTCAAATACTGACCGGGGGCAGCCATTTTTTTTGAATTCTTTGAATTAACTTTGTACAAATCGACAAAAGTTACTATAATTATACATATTAATCTATTTGTTATTTGGGAGGGAAAGTAGTGAGGAAATTTCGTTTCAAAGGATTGAAAGTGATGTGTCTTGCTTTTCTGGCGGCACTGCTCTTCGTTACACCGGTTGCTCAAGCAGAAGGCATTAAGTTGAACTTGGATGGACAAGTCGTGAAGAGCGATGTGCAGTCGATTAATAAAAAAGGAACGATGATCGTGCCGATCCAGGACATCGCTACCGCAGTAGGTGCCACCTACGTATGGGATGCCGGAACAAAATCCTTGGTCGTCAAAAAAGGCAATACAATCGTAAAGTTCGTAGAAAATGCGGTTAAAGCAACTGTCGTATTCGGTTCGATAACGACGGAAACTACGCTTAGCCAGCCGTTACAAACAATCGACAAGCAGTTGATGGTTCCGCTTCGCTTCGTCGCGGAAATATTCGGAGCAACGGTCAAATGGAATGATACGTTGCAAGAGATTCAACTTTCGATGAACGTTGCGGCAGGAGGGATCGGCGAGACGGGAGCAGCAGGTGCGCAAGGTCCGCAAGGTCTACAAGGTCCAGCAGGCTCTAGAGGCCCAGCAGGAGAAGCAGGCTCGGCAGGTCCAGCAGGTCCAGCAGGTCCAGCAGGCCAAGCGGGTCCAACAGGCCCGGCGGGTCCAATAGGTCCAGCAGGCGCGACAGGTCCGCAAGGGGAACAAGGTGAGCAAGGGATTCAAGGACCGGCTGGTGCGGATGGAGTAAACTTTGCAGAAGAAGGATTTTCGGCTTTCCTAGATAAACAGTCTACTAGTTCCTCAACGCAATTAGTAGGTTGGTCTGCGAGCGATCCTTATTTCGAGGGCAATAACTTTGACGCGGCAACCGGCGTATATACGGTGCCTGCTACAGGGAAGTATTCTATCAAAGCGACTATCAATTATGCATTGTCTGCTGCTGCGACTATAAGTCTYGGACCAAACGATAATCCGACCTTTTCGGTAGATAATCTATCTACGGAGGCGTCGCTCATTACAGGATACTTGCCCATTCTCAATGTTAATGTGGCTTTGGTACTTACGTTAAGAACCGTTCTAGGTCAAAGCACCGTTACATTGGAGGGGGACGTCATCTTGAACGAGGGTGATCAGATCGCGTTGTCTTACAATAATGTTGGTCTGACCCTACCGATTAATATCGGTGGCAATGACTCCGCCGGCGTCGTATGGTCCGTTCATCAGCTATCCAACTAGCATCATACTCCATATTCAACAAAGCTCGTCTGGCTAATTAGCAGACGAGCTTTTTTTATGTTACGCATTAAGCCTAGACTGACGATACTCGGTCGGCGTAATCCCTTTGTATTCGCGGAAGAGCCGGCCGAATACGTTGTACGAGCTGAAGCCGACCTCGAGCGCGATATCGAGAATGCTCATATCAGTCGCGCTGAGCAAGCCGCAGGCGTGGCGAATTCTTATTTTGTGAAGCAGATGAAGGAAGTTGATGCCGGCATGCTTCTTGATTTCTACGCTAAGCCTCGTTGGAGGGATGCGGAACAACTCCGCTAAGCCGGAGAGCGAGAGATCATCGCGGTAGTGATAGTGGATATATTCGATAACCGGCCAGATCGAGCCGTTGCCGGCGAGATAAGCCCTCTCTTGCGATTCCGTGCTTTGCTTCGACACCCGAATCCGCTGAAACATCATTAATATTTCGTGGAGCCTCAAGGAGAGCAGCTCGTTACGGAAAGGATGGCTTTGATTGTATTCGTTATACAAATTCAGAAGCAGCTTTTCGAACTGGATTAACTCGTCATTGTCCAAATGGATGAAGGGCTGTTGATTTTCGGTGAGCAGCGATTGCAGGTAAGATGAGCCGGATTTGACCGTGGATACGAGCAGCTCCATCGCGAACATGCAGTTGAACAGGCGGATCGGCGTCTGGGAATAGGTCACGATGTCATGAACCTGATAAGGAAGCAAGAAGGTGAACGTTCCCCGCCTCATAGGATGTCTAATTCCGTTAATTGTCTCATGTCCTTCCCCTTCGATAACGAGCGAGCACTCCAGGAAGTCGTGCCGATGGGCAGGGAAGGAATGGCGCACCTCATTGATAGATACATAGAAGGGAAAGTCCGCCGCAATCATTTCGTAATCGGATAAGTCTTTGTTCATCGGAAAAATCGTCAAAACGAACCCTCCCAAAAAATACATGAAAAACTAGTGTGTTGACAATAATTTTTGCACCATTCACGGACAAATTATACCATAAACTGTGTTTGTAAGCGCTACATATTTTGCAGAATTGCAAGGAGGATTTTACATGTCACTACCGCCAATCGGCTTGATCGGCGACCTGGCCTCAAGCCCGGTCATGCTGCGTCACCCGAACAATCCCATTCTTACGAGAGAGGATGTTCCTTACAATCCCGCGCTCGTATTCAACGCTGGCGTAACTAAGTTCCAAGGCCAATACGTGATGGTGTTCCGCAATGATTACGGTCAACCGGACAGGCAGACGCTTTCCCACTTTGGAACGACGAACCTCGGCCTCGCGTTCAGCCGCGACGGAATCGAATGGGAAGTAAGACCTGATCCGATCTTCGATCTAAGGGATGAAGAGGTCATTCGTACTTACGATCCGAGGTTAACGGTCATCGACGGACGCTGTTACATGTGCTTTGCCGTCGATACGCTGCATGGCATTCGCGGCGGAATCGCGGTAACCGATGATTTCGAGCATTTCGAGGTACTGAGCATGAGCGCTCCAGATAATCGGAATATGGTGCTGTTCCCTGAGCAAATAGGCGGTCGTTATGTGCGCTTGGAGAGACCGTTCACGATCTACAGCCGTGAGGGCAAGGAACGGTTCGACATTTGGATATCCGATTCGGCGGATTTGAAAGACTGGGGCAATTCGGAGCTGCTGCTGCCCGTCGAACGCGTACCGTTCGCCAATGCGAAGCTGGGACCGGCTGCTCCGCCGATCAAGACGAAGAAGGGCTGGCTAACGACGTTCCATGCGGTCGATATCGATCCGTCCCGCGGCAAGAACGGCTGGGAAGATACATGGAAGAAACGGTATTCGGCGGGGCTTATGCTGCTCGATCTTGAGAATCCGAAGCGGATCATCGGCTTATATGAAGAACCACTGCTGGCCCCCGACGCTTCCTATGAGAAGGACGGCGGATTCCGCAACCATGTTGTATTCCCGGGGGGCATGATCCTCGAAGATTCAGGCGAGGTGAAGATCTACTACGGAGCAGGCGACACCTACGAATGCTTGGCTAGCGCGCATGTGGACGATCTGCTCAGCCTGGTCCTGAAATAGTCATTTCGCTTAAAGGATGGAGGTGTGCACCATGTTTGCGACAAGCATGAAAAAATCATTTCGTTATTTGAACAAGAAAAAATATTTGTACCTTCTGTTGCTCCCCGGCATTGTCTATTTTCTAGTATTCAATTACGTGCCGATGTACGGAGTCATCATCGCCTTCAAAGATTTCAACTTCGCCAAGGGCATTTGGAACAGTCCGTGGATCGGCTTCGAGAACTTCCGCTACATGTTCGGGCTGAGCGACTTTTACACGGTATTCTGGAACTCGCTGTATTTAAGCTTCTTGAAGCTGGTCATCGGCTTCCCGTTTCCGATTATTCTCGCGCTCTTCTTGAATGAAATGCGCAACCGCACCTATCAGAAAATAACACAGACGATTATTTACCTTCCGCATTTCATCTCTTGGGTCATTATCGGCGGTATCCTGATCAACTTCCTGTCCCCTTCATGGGGGGTGCTGAATCTGTTCCTGAAGCAGCTCGGCATTGAGCCGATCTTCTTCCTCGCCGACAACGATTACTTCCGGCCTCTCGTGGTGCTTAGCAGCATATGGAAGGACTCCGGCTGGGAAAGCATCATTTACTTGGCGGCAATCGCCTCCATCAATTCGGAATTGTACGAGGCTGCAAGCATCGACGGCGCAAGCCGACTGCAAAGACTATGGTACGTGACCATTCCGAGCATCAAGTCGACGATTGTTATTTTGCTAATCTTGCGACTTGGCCACATCATGAACAACGGCTTCGAGCAAATATTCGTGCTTCAGAATCCGATGAATCTCGGTGTCTCCGAAGTGTTCGAAACGTACGCCTACCGGGTAGGCATACTCGGCGGACGATTCTCCTTCGGCGCTACGGTAGGGTTGTTCACCTCCGTGATCGGCCTCATTTTCCTGCTGGCAAGCAATCGGATTGCGAAGCTGATGAAGGAAGACGGGATATGGTGATGCGGACACGTCTTGCCAGCGCAGCGGCATATCGACAGGAGGTCGTTTCTTATGAGTATCAGATCCAGAGGGGATAAGCTGTTCGACATCATCAACTATGCGTGCCTAACGTTGTTCGCGCTTGCTTGCCTCTTTCCGTTCTTTTACGTAGCTGCTTTCTCGGTTACGCCTTACAACGAATATTTGGCGAATCCGCTTAAGTTGATACCTAATAAGCTGGAGTTCAGCGCGTATACGCAAATTTTCAAGATGGATCAGCTATGGACCGGGTACCGGAACACCATCATTATTACGGTGCTCGGGGTATGCATCAACATTTTCCTCATGATCATCACGGCGTACCCGCTTTCGAAGCGGGACTTGAAGGGCAGAAGTTTCGCGCTCGTACTTATTACATTCACCATGTTTTTCAACGGCGGGCTTATTCCTAACTTCTATTTAATTAAGTCGCTTGATCTGTACAACACGTTATGGAGTCTTGTATTGCCGAATGCGCTGGGGGCTTACAACCTGCTGTTGATGAAAAACTTTATCGGCAGCATTCCGCCGAGCCTCGAAGAGTCGGCATCCATCGACGGGGCGAACGAGCTGAAGATCCTATTCCGAATTATCGTGCCGTTGTCGAAGCCCGCGATTGCTACGTTCGTTATTTTCCACGCGGTAACGCAATGGAATACGTTCTTCAATGCGATCATCTATACGTCCAAAAGAGACCTGTGGCCGCTCATGCTCATCGTCAGGGATATGGTCGTCGACAGCGGAGGGGTAGCCAAGGACTTGATGGATACGGGAACGTCAGGCGTAACCGAGTTTACGATCAAGATGGCGATCATTATTTTCTCAACGCTGCCGATTATCATGGTCTATCCGTTCATGCAGAAGTACTTCATGAAGGGTATTCTAGTAGGCTCTATCAAAGGTTAAGGAAATCGATTAGCCGGTTCTATCGGTTAAATCTGCGGTTAGCCGCGGTTTAATATAATTCGATGATCAAAGGGGAGAAGGACATGGTTATCAAAAAACACCGCATCGCCAAAACATTCATTTCCTTGTTGATTCTGGCAATGGCGCTGGCAGCCTGCAGCTCGAGCAACAACGGCGGCAATTCCAATGAAGGCAGCGGCAGCACGAACGCGCCGAAATCGACGAATAAGGCAAGCGAGGAGCCGGCGGTCAAGGAGCCGGTAACGATCAAAATGTTCAACAGGGTCAACGCGGAGATCGTCCTCAAGGACAATCCGGTCATTGCCGAAGTGGAGAAAATCGCGAATGTGAAGCTGGAGATCGAAGCGCCGCCGATTAACAACTACGTCGACAAGCTGCAAGTGCTTATGGCGTCCGGCGATCTTCCCGACGTCATCTACAACTGGGGAACGGCAGGCAACGGCGCCGACGCGAACATGGAGAAGTGGGCGGAGAACGGCTTGCTAGAACCGCTAGACGACAAGATTGCGAACTATCCGAATCTGATGAAAAACATTACGCCGGACATGTGGAACGCGGTCAAGTCGGTTAATGACGGCAAGACGTACATTATTCCGAGAACGAATGCCGTCAACCACTGGGGCTACATGATTAATCAGCAATGGCTGGATAAAGTAAGCCTGGAAGCTCCGACGACACTTGATGAGCTGACGAATGTGTGTAAGGCGTTCACGGAGCAAGATCCGGACGGCAACGGTCAGAAGGACAGCTATTGCCTAAGCTTCTCCGGACCGGACCTTGGCCGCAATACGATCTGGAACGCTTCGAACTTCCTGGCTGCAGCGTTCTCCCTTCCGGTTGTGGACGGGGTGAAGGACGTAGACGGCACTTACAAAATCAGAGAAAAGATGTCCGGGTACATCCCGTACCTGACGTACTTGAAGAAGCTTAACGACGAGAAGCTGATCGATCCTGAATTCCTGATCAACAAAATTTACGTCGACCAAGAGAAGCTGAACCAGAACCGTGTTGGCATCATCTATGCGCATCAAAGCACAGTTCTCGGCAACATTAGCAAAGATCCTGAGTCCGACAAAAAGTATACGTACCATGGCGTATTGAAGGATGCTAACGGTGTTGCCGCGGACTGGGTAACGCCTGCAATGTGGGGAGGCTGGATGATTCCGAAAGGCTCCAAAAACGTAGATGACGTTCTTGCCTTCCTGGACTGGGGAAATACGGCCGAAGCGAACGCATTGTTCCAGCTTGGCGTTAAGGGCGTAACTTACGACAGCTACGATCCAGCTACGAAAGCGATCTCGCGTACCGACGAGCAGACGACATTGTTGTCGACGCTTACGAGCAGCTACATGACCCCGGCAAATGCGATTAACGGCGAAGGCGCATCGATCGTCAACGCAACGACGCCAGAACGCATTAATCTGTACAAAACGCAGCTCGATGCGGCACTCGGCCAAATGACCATCGTTAACGTACCAGCCGTGAGAGCGCCGAAGATCGCAAGCTTGAACAGCACGATTCCGGATCTCGTGAAGAAGAAGGACGATAACGAAATCAAATATATTACCGGCGCAATCAATGAAGAGAAGTTCAAGGAGTTCCTGGAGAAGGAATGGTATCCGGCTACAGCGGACGCGGAAGCTGAATATGTAGCCTTCATGAATTCATTAGGCAAGTAATGGCTTCAAACCCGCAAGTCGCAGCAAAGCATAGCACTCTTATCAGAGGGAACGTTATTGCGCTGCGGTTTGCGGGTTTATTTTTTCAACTAACGAAAGGGGTTGCAATTGTGCTAAAGATCGGTATCCGCAGTTTGTTCTGTTTGATTCTCGCAGTCGTGTTAAGCATGTCGAGTATTCCGTTTGTCCCGAATGGATCGGTACAGACGGCAGAAGCAGCCGGCTCAACGATCACGAAAAGCGGCAATACTTGGACGCTGGAGAGCGACGTTCTTCGAGTCGTGCTTTCCTTTGCCGGCGGCAGCATTCAGATGACCAGCTTCTACAACAAAGAAGCCGGCAAGGAATATTTAACGGGAAGCGGCAGCAACTATTTGTTTTACTACAATTACGGCGGAAGCGACTTATACGCCAATGACGGCGGCTGGACTTTAGGTGCGGATACGATTAGCAACATCTCCTTGTTCAGCACGACATGGGGCAAGAGGCTGGAAATTCCGATTACGAGAACTTCACCTCAAAATGTAACGATAACGCTCCGATTTGAAATGTATAACGATAGGGCGGGACTTAAATATTCCAATTTCATCAAGAACAACAGCACGTCCAATAAGACGATCACCGCTTCGGATGTTATCGCGCTTAACTTCCCGAACGATGCCCATACGCTGCATTACGTTCCGAACATGACGTGGAGCAGCACGACGGGCGCGCTGCCGCTGAACGCAGGCAAAAACGCGATTACGCGATACAATACCGGCGATGGCTGGACGCTGCAGCCGGAGATGAACTGGAAGACGCAAGGCGCGACGGACAACCTCCCCTTCGCCGGCATTAATGCCTGGAGCGGCATATCCGGCGTCAAGGTGTCGACGAACCCCGGCTCTCTGCAGCTTGTGTTGTTCCCGAACGAGAAGTTCGAATACATTTCCGTCAATATGACCGCGTTCAAGGGCGATATTATGGACGGCAAGATGGCGGTCGAGGAGCATTTCCGCAAAAGATTCAAATACCATCATACGACGTCCGTCTTCACGACGAACGACTGGGAATGGCTAGGCAACCGCAATGAAGCGTATTATCGCAACACCGTTATTCCGAAGGCGACCCAAGCCGGCATGGACATGGTCATGGTCGACGATTTCTGGAATACGACGAGAGACACCACGACGGCGGCGAGCTCCTTCACGACGAATCTCGCGGCGCTCACGGACACGATTGTTGCGGCAGGCATGCGCTTCGGCATCTGGTTCAGCATGACCGGAGACAATCATAATGCCGGTCGTGATTTGGCCGACCCGGCCAATATCGAATTCAAGCGCAGCCAAGTGGAAGATTTCATGATTCCGAACTACCATCTGTCTCATCAAATGATCGACCTGACCGAGTTCTGGCCGAATACGGCGGCTACGTCGACGTCGCATCCGAGCGACAGCGTGTATCGCAAAAACGTGCTCGTCCGCGATTACAACAACGATATCGTCTCGCGCCATCCCGACTTCCTGACGAAGCTGACGAGCGAGGTCGATATTTATCCGACGCAGGGAGACCGCAACATCGGTCTGCTTCATATCGGCGACAACGGCTTCGTCTCTTCGAAGGGCAACGTCGATAAGAGTATGTTGATTCAAACGAATAGCTTCGGCTATTTGCCGCTTAACTCGGTTTACTACGGCGGCCTTACGACGGGTAAAGTGGAGGATTATTATTCGTACATGCCCGCCCGCGTTATTAAGTTCGCGAAGGATCCGAGCTCGTGGAGCGCGGCTGGCATCAGTACGCTGAAGAAGTTCAACGATTGGCGGAAAAATCCGCGTATCAAGGCGCTCACCGACGGGATTATACGTCCGTTGTATGCCGGACCGAATTATGATACGGCAGGGCCATACGCCTGGATGTATGCACCGGACGACATGAGCAAAGCGCTTATCGTCGCAACGGCAGGCAACGAGGCTGCGGCGCCGGACGAGTTCACGCTTGACCTTCGATGGCTCGATGACAACAAGACTTATTTGGTCGAAGACGTCACGATGAATGACAGCGGCGCTATCGGCTATAAGTACAAAGGCAGATTTACGGGTGCCGAACTGAAGTCGCCTGGTCTGACCGTCAACTTCAAGGAAAATACGTCCAGAGGCAAGGCGTTCTGGATTCAAGAGGACAACGGCACCGACATGCAAGTGCTGTACGCCGACGAGAATATAACTTCGTTTACTGCGACTGCTGGAACCTCCAGCCTTACGATTAATGCGACTGGTCCAGCGAACAAGACCGGCAAAGCGGTTGTATATGATCGTACGGCGAACAAAACGATTATTGCCGATGTCGTGATCGGCGCTGGCGGGAGCGGCAGCGCAACGGTGGAATCCGGCTTCAAGCACGAGGCGGAGAGTTTGACGCTGACGATGTCCAGCGGCGGTACTTCCTCGAATGGCAGCGACGCTGCGGCAAGCGGAGGATCGCTCAGCTATGCGAACGGCAACGCGGTTGGCGGATATGCCGACTATACGGTTAATGTGCCTAGCTCCGGTACGTATAACGTGAAGGTAAGAGTGAAGAAGCATCCGGATCGGGGGATCGCGCAGCTGTATATCGATGGCGTGGCGGTAGGAGCGCCGATCGATCAATATGCGAGCACTCCGGGCTACGTCGAAGTGAATCTAGGCAATTACGCTTTTACATCGGCGGGGAACAAAACGTTCCGCTTCCAGCTTACGGGCAAAAATCCGGCCAGCGCGCAATACACGCTTGCCACGGACACGATTAGGCTGACCTACCGTTCACCGGATTTGCAACTGCCGCCGCAAATTTACGAACCGGTGAAGTACGAGGCGGAGAGCGCAACGACGACAGTGTCTTCGGGAGGAACGAATACGGACGGTTCCGATACGTCCGCAAGCGGCGGGGCTTTAAACTATGCCAATCCGGTCAGTGTCGGCGGCTGGGTGCAATACGCGCTGAATGTTCCGGCGGCTGGTACGTATAACGTGAAGGTGCAAGTGAAGAAGCATCCGGATCGCGGAATCGCACAGCTTTACATTGACGGGGTCGCTCAAGGAGCGGCGGTTGACCAATATCAAAGCGCGCAAGGTTATGTATCGGTTGACCTCGGAGACGTAACGTTCAGCTCCGCGGGCACGAAGGCGTTCCGCTTCCAGTCTACGGGCAAGAACGCAAGCAGCAGTTCCTACACGTTAGCGACAGATTACATCGCCTTAACGAAGAAGCCGTTAACCTTCGAGAGCGAAAGCTTGGCTACCAACCTATCGGCAGGGGCAACGGTGACGACAGGGTCCGATTCGGCGGCGAGCGGCGGTACGTTAAGCTATAGCGGCTTTGGCGGCGTCGGCCAGTGGATCGAGTACACGGTGCCCGTGCCGGGAGCGGGAACGTACGCGATAAGCGCGAGAATCAAAAAGCATCCCGATCGCGGGACGGCGCAGTTGTATATTGACGGAGCTGCCATAGGCTTCMCTGTCGACCACTACGGCAACCCGCAAGGTTACGAGACCGTCGGGCTTGGAACGGCGACCTTCAGCTCGGCAGGCAGCAAGACGTTCCGCTTCCAAATCACCGGCAAAGATCCGGGAAGCAATTCCTATACGCTTGCTCACGATGCATTCATGCTTACGAAAACGGATTAAGCAGAAGACTTGGGGACGGGGAGGCGGATGCCTCCCCGTCTTTGACGTTAGCCGAGGCCGTCAAAGGACGGCACAGAACCGAAACTACGCCTTATCCTACTTCTCCTGACACCGCAGGAATGATGCAAAATGTGCTGATCAAGCATGGAAAGTCTCCCGCATCCAATCTCGGGGTTAGGGCTTCCGGCTAGGCGTCTTTTTTTTATGGACACTATGAACGCTTAGCGATCAATTAG
>NZ_JBFRGE010000110.1:0-14720 GCF_052115185.1 Paenibacillus sp. 2TAB19
ATTACCGATTCAAACAAGCTAGCCAAATGGGTATTGGAAAATGATTTTAAGCCTATCGTTGGTCATAAGTTTCAGTTTCGCGCTCAGCCGAATGATTATTGGGATGGCATCATTGACGGCGAAGTGCTTGTCGTGGACCCGCCAGACAAGTTGTCCTATATATGGGCCGTCGGAGAGGAGAAGCACACGGTCGTGTGGACGCTGCAGGATTTAGGGGACGGCAAGATTAATCTTCATCTTGATCAAACGGGATTCTCGAATGTTCATGGACTTGAAGGCGCGAGGCATGGCTGGAGTGCTTGGTGCGGCGAGCTTGAAAAGCTGTTGGCACAATAAATTTATAGATAAACCGGTTGCATAATGATTGCAGCCGGTTATGCCTGCTTAATCTGATATAACCGTAGCGGAAACGATTATACAAGAAACCAACACGATCGGAAGGATGTAGATCATGAGCGAAACAAATCAGGAGTTTATCGTTATCTCAGGTGCGAGAGAAAACAATCTCAAGAACGTATCTTTGCGCATTCCTAAGCGGAAGATCACGATTTTCACCGGCGTATCCGGTTCCGGCAAGTCATCGATAGTTTTCGATACGATCGCCGCAGAATCCACGCGATTGTTGAATGAGAACTTCAGCATGTTCGTGCGTAATTTCCTGCCACGCGTGCCACAGCCGGATACGGATGCGATTGAGAACCTGAGCATGTCTGTTATCGTGGATCAGAAAAGGCTCGGCGGCGGTTCCCATTCCACGATGGGCACGATTACCGATATCTCTCCAATTCTTCGTCTTCTCTTCTCCCGTGTCGGTCAACCCTATGTTGGACAATCGCATATGTTCTCGTTCAACGATCCGCAAGGCATGTGTCCCGAGTGCAATGGGATCGGTCGGAGACTGGGCGTCGACTTGAGTAAAGCAGTGGACCTATCGAAGTCGTTGAAGGAAGGGGCAATCATGCTGCCAGACTACTCGGTGGACGGTTGGGAGTGGAATATGGTCGTTCAATCGGGTCCTTTCGATCCCGACAAGAAGCTGAACGATTATACGGATGATGATCTGGAGCAATTGCTGTACGGCAAGGCGAGGAAAGTTCAGATGGATTTCGCCGGTAAGGCAATGAATATTACAGTGGAAGGCGTTATAGAGAAATTCACCAACAAATACATCAAACAGGATCTGAAGACGAAGTCCGAGCGCACTCAGAAATCGGTTGCGCCGTACATTTCCGAAGGCCCTTGCTCCAGCTGCCGCGGTGCGCGACTCAGTCAGTCGACGCTCGGCTGCAGGATCAATGGACTAAACATTGCGGAGATGTCATCCATGGAGGTCGGACAGCTCATCCGGGCTATTCGAGAAATTGACGATGCCGTCGCCGCGCCGATTGTTAAGTCTCTGACCGAGCGGCTTCAACACTTAGTGGATATCGGGCTTGACTACTTAACGCTGGATCGCGAGACGGATACGTTGTCCGGCGGCGAATCGCAGCGAGTTAAGATGGTGAAGCATTTGAGCGGAAGTCTAGTGGATGTTACATACATATTCGATGAGCCAAGCGTTGGCTTGCACCCTCGTGATGTACACCGTTTGAATGAATTGCTTCAGAAGCTGCGGGACAAGGGCAATACCGTAATTGTCGTCGAACATGATCCTGACGTGATCAAGGTGGCAGACCATATCGTCGATGTTGGGCCTCACGCCGGCAGTCGCGGCGGTACTATCGTGTATGAAGGGAGCTATCAGGGTTTGCTCGAGTCAGGTACGCTGACAGGAAACCATATGAAACGGCCGCTCGAGCTGAAGCTTGAGTGCAGACAGCCATCCGGCAAGCTGACCATTAAGAATGCCAACCTGCACAATTTGCAGAACGTAAGTGTCGATATACCAACAGGGGTGCTGACAGTCGTTACAGGTGTAGCAGGTTCGGGCAAGAGTACGTTGATTAACGATGTATTTCTCAGCGAACATCCGGATGCGATCGTCATCGACCAATCGGCTGTAGGCGTGTCCACACGCTCGAATCCCGCTACCTACACGGGCATCATGGATGATGTGCGCAAAGCTTTTGCTTCTGCGAACAAGGTAAACCAAGGCTTGTTCAGCTTTAATTCCAAAGGTGCTTGCGAGAACTGTCAAGGGTTAGGTGTTGTGTATACAGACCTTGCATTCCTGGACAGCGTGAAGCTGCCATGCGAAGTATGCGGAGGCAAACGGTTCAAGGAAGAAGTACTCTCCTATAAGCTGAACGGCAAGTCAATTGCAGAGGTGCTGGAGATGACTGTGGAGCAGGCATTGGACTTCTTCCAGCTCAAAGAGGTTGTACGCAAGCTCCAGGCGATGAGTGATGTTGGCTTGAACTATGTAACTCTCGGTCAGCCGCTCAGTACGCTTTCGGGCGGAGAATGTCAGCGCATCAAGCTGGCAAGCGAGCTGCATAAGAAGGGCAGCATCTATGTGATGGACGAGCCGACGACCGGCCTGCATATGTCAGATATCGGTCACCTTCTAGACATTATGAACCGTCTCGTTGATGCAGGCAATACAGTGATCGTCATCGAGCATAACCTCGAAGTGATTAGTCAAGCGGACTGGATCATCGATATGGGACCGGACGGAGGCGGTAAGGGCGGTCAGGTCGTGTTTGAGGGCACAGTGCCACAAATTGTCCATGCAGAGCATTCAATCACGGGAAAATACTTGATATAGCATTACATTCTTAATTAGAAAATGAAGGAGAGCCCATTATACTGGGCTCTTTTTCAATTCCCAAATGGATCCGTCGAGTGGAGCGACGACATTTTCCGACCTGAGTGCTGCAAGCCTCAGTCTGCTATAGTCTCTTCGTTGAATGTGGCGGTAAATGTACTGCTGTATCGATAATGACAACAACACTTCCTTTTTTGTATTTTTGAATAACGACCGGAATGAGCTGACCACTTGGAGTCGTGTTTGTCAGTCTGATGGTCGAATGATTTGATAGAGCTACATACTTTGCTCTTCCGTTAGTGAATGACCGTTTCCAAAGCTTGTTAAAATAGAGGACTTCATCTCTCATGTCATGGACAGAATAATTTCGTATCATTCTTGTTGCCATAGTAAGTCACATCCTTATATTGAAATTTTGTGATATAACTTGTATATGCACACTATAAGAAGATAGCTTGTTCATCTGTCTAGTAGGAAAGGAGGGGCATGAGTGAAAGTGATTGATTTATCGTTGCCAATTACTGATGGTATGCCCGTTTATCCCGGCGATCCGGAGGTAAAAGTCAAGGTAGCACATACATACGAGTGTCATAGCTGGGAACTGAGACAGCTTTCGATGGGCAGCCATACCGGAACCCATGTGGATGCGCCCTCACATATGCACCCCGGTGCCTCGACATTAGATGAACTACCACTAGAGCGATTTTTTGGAGCTTCGCGTGTAGTACGGATCGAAGACCCTGCTTGGCCGGAATGCCGTGGGCTGTTTTTCATTGAATCCGTTGGGCTAGAATGCTTTGACCGGCTCGCTGCACTGCGACCACCGTTTGTCGGCGGCGAACTGTCAGAAGAACTGGAGCGGTCGTTGTTAGGAATCGATATTATAACGTATACCGGACTTCGAGGTTTGGATCGACTTCCCGTTGAAACCGATTTTATGTTTTACGGGTTTCCTTTGCGCATCGTCAGTGGCGACGGGTCACCTGTACGGGCCGTTGCGGTGGTGGAGTCTGAACCGGTAAAGGACCGTTTAGTTCGATAGTTTCTTCTTTTTATGTAACATATAACCAAAATCTTGCGTCTTATCACTGAGACGCGCTATTTTGGGAGGGATTTAAGATGAAAAAATGGATGAAAACAGCTGCGGTTGCATTAACGATGGCGGGAGTAGTAAATGGAGGCTCTGCGGTTAAGGCTGCACCTTCCACGACAACGACGCAAAAGGTGTTTATCAATGGCATCTACCAGGACGATGTATTAAATGTGAATGGCCGAACGATGGTCCAATTAAGATCTTTCCATGATCCCGCTAAAATCAGCTATACCTATGAGTCATCTACAAAGACCATCATTATCAATAATCTGGTTAATAAAATAACGGTGCGCTTGAAGGATGGCTTGAGAACAGCTGACATCAACGGGAAAAAAATAGCATTAGACGCACCGGTAACTGTGAAGCGAGGACGAACCTACATACCCGTTCGCTTCGTAACGGAAATGCTAGGCGGCACGACTACGTATGACAATAAAAGCAAGGAAGTCATCGTGCGCACGCCGACTGGCGAGGAGCAGTTCCAAAAGCTCAGAAGCGGCGACCTTGTAAATGCGCGCTTGGCTGCACTCGCCCTTCCAAAGTTAAACTTGGAGTCAGATATTCAACCTTATGGGGAAGGCTTTACTACCCTATACACGTTTCCAAGAGGAGAAGCCCTCCGTTATTTCATAGAGTATAGAGGATTACTGACATATGTTGAAATCAACGAAAATGGACTTGCCGAAATAAAATGGCAAAAGGATACGATAGGAGAAAATGGGGAAACAGGCACAGAACCGAAAGCATTTGGCGAGTCCGTATATTTTATGGATAATCTAATGGCGGATTTGCTGCATTACGGAACGATAGACAGCAATGGTGAAAGTAAAGAGCAAGCCACTATTAAACGTTATACCAATAATGAGTCTGAGCTTGTACTTATTATGCCGATTGAAGGCGAAGTGAGGACAGATGCGAATTAAGTCAAACTGTTCGGATATTCGTCGTCAATCGAATAAGAATTGTCCTTAGGAATGGCTCTATCCCTAGTATTGACTGGCTTCACATACCAGAGGAAATAACAAAGGAGTCTCCGGATAAACACTTCAGTCTTCCTTTCGTGTGAATATTCCAGAGTCGGAACTGACCGAGATGGTTAGGCGTATCAACGCGACAAAATGGCCGGATAAAGAGAAGGTTGTGGATGCATCGCAAGGCGTGCAGCTCGTCATGATGCAAGAACTCGCACGCCATTGGGGAACCGATTACGATTGGCGCAAAACCGAGGCAAAGCTTAACGCACTGCCGCAGCTACCGGTGGATCTGTCTGGAATGACGGATATAGAAATAGGAGCAGACCATGGCGAGCAAGACGATAATAGTCATTCCCCAGAAGATACTTGAATAGGCAGAGGCTAGTGTACGAGCTTGCTGCCATTCGAGCGCCGTAGCTGTTGCCGCGATCCCGAATGCACCGCTGAAAAATTGCAGCAATTGGAATAATCCAAGTCCCGAGCCCACTTGGGATCCAGGTAACAGTCGGGACAGCTCATTCGAGACGCTGCTGGAAATGAACGTAAAGCCGACACTCATTAGCATATAGATGAATAAAATAGCCCATGAAGATTGTGCAGCCAAGAGCGCGAACAATACGACAGAAGCAAGTACGAGCAAAGGAATGTATTGAATGATAAAACGATTTCCGAAGCGGTCGATTATTTTGCCGACTAAGCGTGACAAAATCATGGCTAATAAGGAACCAGGAAAGATGATTAAGCCTGATTGGCTTGCCGAAAGTCCGAATTGGTGCACTAAAATTTGCGGCATGATGAACAAGGTGGCGAAGCTGCATAGGTATGCGCCGATCCCGACGGCGCTGACCATCAAATAAGGCGCATTCCGGAATAGAACTGGTTGGACGAACGGATCTTTAGCCGTACGGATGCGCACAATAAACAGAAAGATTGCAATTAGACCGGCGATCAGCCAATACCATTCTTGGCTAGTAAGGAAAAGCAGCAGACCCGTCGTTCCTATCCCYACGAATAAGGCTCCAAGCAGATCGAAGCTTCCTTTTGCAGGCGTTTCTTTGGGAAGTAGACGGACATAGAAAGGGATCAACAGCAAAGTGAGCGAAGTGACACCAAATAGATAATGCCAGCCCCAATACTCTACAATTACTCCTCCGATGACGGGACCTAAGCCTAGACCAAGCGAGGCAGCTGACATAATGGCGGCCATCGCTTTGCCCCTTCTGCCTACGGGAATATATCTTGTAATGAGAACCATGGAAAGTGCTGGAATGGCACCTGCACCGGAGGCCTGTAGCAGACGCGCGAATAAGAGCGGAATAAAGCTATCGCTGAATAAGCCAATGATTGCGGCTACACCGAACGATAGTATRCCAATTACATACAATCTTCGAATTGGAACGAAATCGGACAGCCTGCTGTACGTGATGGACGATATAGCAAACAGAATAGAGTATCCTGTCACGATCCAGGATACCGAGGTGGATGAAAGCGCGAAGTCATGCGCGACATCGGGCAGTGCGAGGTTGAACATCATTGTATTCATAATGACAAGCACGATGGTAAATCCGAGCAGAAGCGTGACGACACCTTCCCGGATCTGTTCCTTGTCTACACTTGCGCGAACGGCCAGGTTCATATTTGACATGATATCCCTCGTTTCTAAGTTCTAATGTTCGATTGTAATYGMACATTAGWAATATAGCATGGAATGTGATAAGATGCAATTACAACTTACTAACTAATTTGTTGACAACGATTACAGGTTATCGACGAAAGGGGGCGCTTTAGGTGAAAGTGTTACATCATCCCGATCGAGCGGATATTCAACTCACTTCAGTACTGTATGCACTTAGCGATCCAATTCGCATACGATTGGTGGCTACATTGGTCAAGATGGGGGAGGGGTCATGCGGAAATCTTGAATTGCCCATCGTCAAGTCAACCTTGTCCCATCATACGCGAACACTCCGCGAAGCGGGAATTGTTCGTACCCGAATACAAGGTACGCATAGACTGCTGAGCATTCGGCATGAAGATTTGGAAGCTCGTTTCCCAGGATTGCTCGATACGGTTCTGCAAGCCTACGAATCATCGACAGGCGAGGCGGCGGCTTACCCTTTGCCGTGACAGCCCAGATCACAAATAAAATGACCTCAATTTCCAACACAGTTGGAAGCTGAGGTCATTTTATGTTATTCAAGGAGAATTGGAAGGAGTGTGGGGGTATCGAATCAGATCATATAACAAAAAAAGAACCTGAATAGTTTATTCAGGTTCTTTCATATTGCATATAAAAAGCCGTGATGATATAATCAGATCATGACTCTGAATTCGAAGAAGACATAAATTGTGTATCTTACACTTTAAGAGTAACACGCCTTTAAATCTTTGTCAAATGATTTTTCTCAATTTAATGGTTAGGAGAGAAGTTGATTGAGTTCTTTAGTTCTCGGTTTTCAGGAAATGGACAATACGCTGCTTTCGCTCGTTGGCGGAAAAGGGTTGAATCTAGGGGAATTATCAAAAATGGCAGGTATACAAGTTCCAGAAGGATTTTGTGTTACAACAGTGGGATATCAAAAGGCAATCGAACATAACGAAACGTTTCAATCATTGTTGGATCGGCTAACGTTGCTAAAAGCAGCAGATCGAGATCAAATTAGTGAAATCAGCAAGCAGATTCGACAAATCATTATAGAAGTAGAAATTCCATCCGAAGTTGTGAAAGCAGTGACTCACTATCTCATCCAGTTTGGTGATGAATATGCCTATGCGGTACGTTCTAGTGCGACTGCAGAGGATTTGCCACATGCCTCATTCGCTGGTCAACAAGACACCTATTTAAATATCATCGGACTCGAAGCCATTTTGCAGCATATCAGCAAATGCTGGGCATCCCTATTTACGGATCGCGCGGTAATCTACCGTATACAAAATGGATTTGACCATAGGCATGTATATTTATCCGTTATCGTTCAAAAGATGGTATTCCCGCAGGCTTCAGGCATTTTATTCACCGCTGATCCCATTACTTCTAACCGGAAGCTGCTATCAATCGATGCCAGTTTTGGACTTGGAGAAGCATTGGTCTCTGGCTTAGTATCTGCCGATTGTTATAAAGTGCAGGATGGGGAAATCGTCGATAAAAGGATAGCTACCAAAAAAATAGCAATCTATGTTCGAAAAGAAGGCGGAACAGAGACACAGCAGATCGATCCTGCGCAGCAGCAGACTCAAACGCTTACTGAACAACAAATTTTACAACTGGCACGCATCGGAAGACAGATTGAAGCTTATTTCGGCCGTCCTCAGGATATCGAATGGTGTTTGGTTGATGATGTATTCTATATTGTCCAAAGTCGGCCAATCACTACTTTATTCCCGATTCCTGAAGCGAATGATCAAAAAAATCACGTTTATGTATCTGTCGGCCATCAACAAATGATGACCGATCCGATGAAACCATTGGGACTGTCTTTTTACATGTTAATAACACCTGCACCTATGCGTAAAGCTGGTGGAAGGTTGTTTGTTGATGTTACGCATATGCTGGCTTCACCTGTCAGCAGAGAAACTTTTATAAATACACTGGGAAAATCCGATCCACTCACAAAAGACGCATTTTTGACCTTAATAGAGCGTGAATATATAAAATCGTTGCCAGATGATAGAAAAGAACCGAGTCCCGATAATAGCAGTAAAGGTAAGTCGTCTGCAGTTTTTCAAACACAAATCGATAACGACCCGGCTATCGTTTCTGATTTGATTAAGAACAGTCAAATATCGATAGAAGACTTAAAACAAAACATTCAAACGAAATCAGGAGCAGCTTTATTTGATTTTATTTTGGAAGATCTCCAGGAATTAAAGAAGAACTTATTTGACCCGCAAAGTACAAAGGTTTTTATGAGTGCTATGAATGCTTCGTCGTGGATTAACGAAAAAATGTACGAGTGGTTAGGTGAAAAAAACGCAGCAGATACGCTATCTCAATCTGTACCAAACAACATTACTTCGGAAATGGGTCTGGCTCTATTGGATGTCGCAGATGTGATTCGTCCTTATCCGCAAATCATTGATTATTTACAACATGTAAAAGATGATAACTTTTTGGATGAACTGGTTAAGTTTGATGGTGGACAGGAAACGCAAGTCGCTATCAATGCTTATCTGGGCAAATACGGAATGCGATGCGCCGGTGAAATCGATATTTCCAGAACGCGTTGGAGTGAAAAACCAATTACACTTGTCCCTATGATTCTCAGCAATATCAAAAACTTCGAGCCTAATGCCGGCAAACGGAAATTTGAGCAGGGGCGACAGGAAGCTTTAGAAAAAGAACAAGAGATATTAGATCGATTGAAGCAATTACCGGATGGTGAACAAAAAGCTGAGGAGACAAAACGAGTGATCAGCCTAATCCGGAATTTCATCGGCTATCGTGAGTATCCAAAATACGGCATGATCAATCGCTACTTCATATATAAGCAGGCTTTACTGAAAGAAGCYGAACAACTCGTCCAAGCTAGTGTTATTCATGAAAAAGAAGATATATACTATCTCACTTTTGATGAACTTCACAAGGTAGTACGCACAAATAAACTGGATTATCAGATCATCAGTAAACGAAAAGACGATTACAAAGTTTTCGAAAAACTAACTCCTCCGCGTGTAATCACGTCTGATGGTGAAATCATTGCGGGCAAATACGATCGAGAAAATATCCCAGCCGAAGCAATTGTAGGTCTTCCTGTTTCTACCGGAGTTATAGAGGGGCGTGCACGTGTCATCTTAATAATGGAAGATGCTGTTCTGGAAGATGGGGATATATTAGTCACCGCATTTACTGACCCTGGCTGGACTTCATTATTTGTATCCATTAAAGGACTAGTTACTGAGGTCGGAGGGCTGATGACCCATGGAGCCGTTATCGCACGTGAATTTGGTTTGCCAGCAGTTGTCGGGGTGGAGAACGCTACCAAAATCATAAAAGATGGGCAACGAATTCGCGTGAATGGAACAGACGGGTATATCGAAATATTATCATGATACAATACGTCAGGTATGAGTCTCTTTCGTGACATAAAGCACCCCCATAATCATTGATTTTGGGGRTGTACTATAAAAGTATATTTATTTGCGCTTTATCAGATTTCGAGTTTGCGGGTGCCAAGCCATTTCACCATTTCAGGATCGCGATGGGAAAAAAACAGGCTCTGCTTCGTATCTAACGCAGCAATTAGCTCCATATCCGCTTGATCTAATTCAAAATCGAAAATATTGAAGTTTTCGATTAWTCTTTCTTTTCGAACCGACTTAGGAATTACAACGACTTCTCTTTGTGCCAGCCAACGTAGAACGACTTGAGCAACGGATTTATTATACTTTTCTGCTATAGGCACCAATACCTCATTCTGGAACATGTTATTTTTTCCTTCGGCAAAAGGCGCCCAGGATTCGATCTGAACATGATGCTCTTTCATAAATTTCGCGTTGTCGATTTGCTGATTGAAAGGGTGTGTTTCAACTTGATTTACAGCTGGAGCCACTTCATTATGAATAATCAAATCGATCAGACGATCCTCATGAAAATTGCTGACTCCAATGGCCCTGACCTTACCTTCGCGATACAATTCTTCCATCGCGCGCCAAGAACCGTATACATCTCCATACGGCTGATGAATGAGATACAAATCCAAATAATCTAATTGCAAACGCTTCAGTGAATTGTCGAATGCTTTTTTTGTACGATCATAACCGGTATCCTGTACCCAAAGTTTCGTAGTGATAAATAATTCCTCTCGTGATACACCACTACGTTTGATCGCTCTGCCAACTGCTTCCTCATTTAGATAAGAGGCAGCGGTATCAATCAGCCGATAGCCCGCCATAATAGCGTCATAAACGCTTTGTTCGCATTCACTTTCATCTTGAATTTGAAAAACACCAAATCCGAGTAGAGGCATCTCAACACCATTGTTCAACGTTACATTTTGCATATAAAATCCTCCAATATTATGAATGATTATGTGTTTTTCACATTCTTATTATGCACGATATGATAAAGCGGTCGTTATCCCATTCGTGTCAAATGTTTGCCTAATCCTCTCACAACCACTTATTTCACATATAAATATGGACTATAATCGAACTATACAGTAAAACGAAACGGAGAACATCAAATGTCTAAAAAAGTCACACGGCAGAATGAGCTCGCAAGCATCATTGAACGGTATCTAGAAGAGGACGGAGTTCAAAGTACGGCTATTCCGTCTCTATATATTATGCGCCGTTCAATAGCGTCTGGGCCGAGTCACGGCGTGTATAAACCGTCCTTCTGTTTGGTTGCACAAGGGGAGAAGGAAGTATGGCTTGCGAAGGAACGTTTTATCTATAGTCCTGCCGATTACCTAGTAGCATCCGTTCATTTGCCTGTTACTACTCAAGTCACTGAAGCCACTCCCGATGTGCCTTATTTAGGTCTCAGGCTTGAGTTTACACCTAGTCAAATCTTAAAGGTTTTACATGACACTGAACTTCGAGCTAACCCTAAAGAAAGCTCAAAACGAGCTATGTTTGTAAGCCATATTGAATCGTCACTATTAGATGCGGTCATCCGATTATTACGTCTATTAGATTCACCTGAAGATATTTCTATGCTYGTCCCATTATATACGGAGGAAATTCTTTATAGGGTGCTGCAAGGTCAGAATGGAGACATGTTAAAAGGAATTGTGATGGAAGAGAGCTCGATCCGCCAAATCAGAGATGTTATTGAACATATTATGAATCATTTCAATCATTCCTTTCGGATCGAAGAGCTTGCAGAAATAGCGAATATGAGTATTTCATCGTTTCATCGACATTTTAAAGACGTAACAGCCATGAGTCCTATTCAGTTTCAAAAACAAATGAGACTACAGGAAGCTCGGCGTCTGTTATTAACGGAGTCAGCAGATGCCACTGATGTTGCATACCGAGTAGGTTATGAAAGTACATCCCAATTCAGCCGTGAGTATTCTAGAATGTTTGGATTTCCTCCGATACAAGATATCAAACATCTTAAAGCATCAACGTAAGCAGTTGATGCTTTATTGAATTTGAGAGGATTAGGCAAAGATTTGGGACGAACGGGAAGACGTTTGCGATGTCTACATTGCGCTCACTTATATCTCTTGGATTCCTAGTAGGACCGTTAGTGGGAACAATAATTTTAGGAGCGGTTGGATACAAGGGGCTTTTTCTGGGGACTTCCGCGATTTTCATTACTATTGCATCTTCTATAGTATTACTATTTCTGCCTAAAAAAAGAGCGGCTATTGATCGGCGCCTGCTTTATCGCAATCATTTACAATATTATTATAAGTGTTTCAACGCATTCCTGGCAGCTTATCGCAGCTCAGCTTTTGCAGGCAGTGTTTGTCGCTATTGTTATGGGCAATGGACTAAGCTACTTCACGGAACTGCTTCCAGATTCACCGGGAATGTCCTCAACCATATATTACAATGGGTCTATTATCGGGAGGTTAGCGGGTAACTTAGGCGGCGGTATCATTGCTCAGTTAAATAGTGAGGGGATRGACTCTGTCGCAAAATTGCACATCAAATGACATCAAACTGAACTAAACTTTGTCCCTTCTGTATGCTATCTTAAATCTGTAATGCTATTAATGGAAAGTTCACTTCATACATATTCATGAGGAAGAAGGATTGCACAATGAGTAAAAAGCTGCGTATCGGGATAATCGGAACTGGTGGCATTGCCAGAGCGCATGTATCGGCATACAAAAAGCTGCCGTACGTCGAGATTGTAGGTGTGGCAGATGTCATTGCGGGTAAGGCGCTCGCGTTTGCAGAAGCCGAAGGGTTGAAAGAAACAGCTTCATTCGACAGCCACACCGAGCTGTTGCGAATGGATTTGGATGGAGTCAGCATTTGCACGCCGAACGTATCGCATCATATCACGACGGTCGATTCTTTGCGCGCGGGTAAAAACGTTCTGCTTGAAAAACCGATGTCTGTCACGCTTCAAGAAGGAATTGAAATGACGCAGGCAGCGAAGGAAAGCGGAAAGATGCTGACGTTAGGCTTCCAACCGCGCTACGATCCGAATATGAAACTTCTGCAAACGATCGTGCAATCCGGGCGCCTCGGTAACGTCTACTACGTCGAAACGGGCGGCGGACGTCGCAGAGGTATGCCAGGAGGCACATTCATAAGTAAAAAGCTTGCAGGAGCAGGCGCAATGGCCGATATTGGGTGTTACTCGTTGGATATGGCACTAAATACGCTTGGATATCCTCGTCCACTAACCGTATCTGCATTTACGTCTAACCATTTTGGTACAAATTCGCTTTACCATCCAGAAGCGAGCAAGTTTGAAGTCGAAGATTTCGGCGTGGCGATGGTCCGTTTCGAGAACGATCTCGTGCTGCAGTTCAAAATATCTTGGGCGATGCATATGGATACGCTCGGAGCGACGATGTTCCTAGGCACGGATGCGGGGTTAAAAGTAACGCCGGCAGGTGCTGGTCCTTGGTCTGGAGTGTGGGACGGATCCGTCGGATCMATAACTCTTTATCATGATGAATTCGGCGGCCATACATCAACGCCGATCCCGCTGGTTCAGCATCAATTGAATCTGTTCGATCAAAAAGTGCATGATTTCGCTGAAGCGGTTCGGGATTCAAGACCGGCACCTATTCCAGGTGATCAAATACTTATCCAACAAGCAATCATCGACKGGGTGTTGCGATCAGCTGAAGCCCGTCGCGAGGTATCGGTGGAGCTGCCGTATTAATTTATTTGAGGAATGCATGAAGGGGAGGGGATTTGCCATATTGGCAAATCCTCTTTTTGTAGTACGCCCTTTAAATGGTCCAAATTTGCGTATATAAACAGGATGCTTGGACACAATAATTTGAGTTCATTGCGACTAATAACATGACCAGTAATAACAAGTATATTTTATGGAGCCGTTTGCTTGGAGAGACACAAATCTCCCGAAAGAGAGTGAAGCTAGTGATAACACCTGAACCGATAGAGTTGCACTACATAAAGCGACTTAATGACGAAGAGAATACGCTGATCGATGCGCTGCGAACAATAGAGATGCCTCCTGCAGCTGCATTACTCCTGGTTAGGAACGAGCTTAAAGGACCGTTGGAAAACGGGCCAATGGCAGAGATCCTGGACGGATTCTTAGCAAGGCATACTAAAGAAGGTGCTGACTAAGACTCGGAATATGTTCATTGTCTTCTTTGTGCTCATTTCATAGATTCTCGTCATCCGGCGCCGTTCAGCGGTTGATTAATCGTATTTTGCGCAAGTTTGAGCTAATTTTTGTGGAAAAATAAGTAATCAATTGATGCGGGTGATTGTACTGCATAATGGACAACATACATTTGATTTAACAACAAAGGGGGCAACTTTTTCGTGGGAATTTTAAGCGGTAATCCAAAAGATGAACCAATGCATTTCGGTGAAGTATCCAGTGTCTGGACAGCTTCTACTACAGCTAAAGCAGCAGTTTCTTTTTATCAAGCATATTTAAACCACGCAGGTGATAAAGACCTAAGGAAGTTGATTGAGGACTACATTGATCAAGCAATACAAGAGATAAAAGAACTGGACGAAATACTTAATGCGAATGGTATCGCTTCTGCTCCAACAATGGCTGATAGGCCTAAAGCCAATCTCGAAGATATCCCTGTGGGTGCTCGTTTAGCGGATCAGGAGATTGCCACTGCGATATCTGCCGACACAGCAGCTGGTGTTGTTGCTTGCACTCAAGCAATGGCAATGTGTATTCGCGAAGATATTGGTGCAATATTTGCAAAATATGCTGCCGCAAAAACGGTACTTGGCGGTAAAACCCTTAGAATGCTTAAGGATAAAGGATGGCTAGTTCCGCCTCCTTTACTTATCAAGAGACCAGAAACAGTTA
>NZ_JBFRGE010000111.1:0-14694 GCF_052115185.1 Paenibacillus sp. 2TAB19
GTTTAATTTGGCCTTTTTCATTTAATTGGCTTGGTCGGTTGAAAAGCCAAGGGGTCGACTTAAAATATCACACAAAAAATAACYCGCTTAGCTTAATGCTAGCGGGTTATTTGAATTAGATTTGTGTAAATGAACTTGGGACATGTCGGAGGATAAGGAAACCATTTAAAGTGACAAAGTATGGTCAAAGGACAAAAACATATATCGATGAAGTTCCGCGCAGAGCGAAGTTTATAGGCAAAGTAATTAATTTATAATACTACCTTGACAGTCAAGGTAGTGTGTCGTATTATACAGGTACGGGGTGATTAAACGAGTGAGAACAAAATTACATCCGATCTGCTGTCATACCGACACGATGATATTATGACTTTTATCTGAAGCTGATAATCGCTACATGAATATTTTAGAATTAACGAAAAGGGTAAAGCTGCTTACGCCCGCAACAAAAGCAACTGGAAAACGCAAAGCGCGTATTTAAAAACTTATTATAAGGGAGATGATGTTATGAATCAGAAATTGCCCCGCTCGTTGGAACGTAAGGTGGTAACAAACTTTAGCGCAAGCAACCTGGTGAATAGTGACTTTGCTGGCGTTACGGCCCATAAAGGACAGTTTAATGGCAGCGCGTTGCATGGTTCTGACTTTTCGGGCGCAGATTTGAACGGCAGTTCGTTTAAGAGCAGCGACATGCGCGAAGCTAATTTTGACGGCGCCAATCTAACGGACAGCAGCCTATCCGGACTTGACCTGACAAATGCAWGCTTCAATAAAACAATTCTTGTGCGAACCAATTTCAGCAAGTCGGGGCTTAATGGAGCCAAATTCACAGGAGTAAGACTGACCGACGTGACGTTAACACTGACCGATCTTAGAAAAACGATTTTTAAAGATTGTTTATTTGATGGGGTTGACTTCAAATACTCCGACTTGGGCGGTCAGCGTTTTGACGGGCAAACCTTTATTGGCGTGAAGTTTGATAAGGCGGCATTGAACGGAGTTTCGTTTAGGGGTGCAACGCTTAAAAATGTGTCTTTTATTTCAGGTTTTACGTTAACGAAAAAATATTATCGCGTCATTAAAACCATATGCTTTGACGGAGCGATGATGGATAAGTTGACTTATGCTTCTCTAAAGGGCATGGATGTCGATCTGTCTAAGGTTACTGTTATTTAAATTGGTTGATAAATCAGCTGGTGGGCAATGACATATGGTCCGGATGAAGTCCGCGGAATGAGCTGTACAATCCTTACGACGGAAAGGCGAAAATCATCTTCCAAAAAGAAGTGACGCTGGTTAATGGAAACTGAAAAACCTCCCTTTACAGGGAGGTTTTTTCCGTTGTCTCAGATAGGGTAGCGAGAAAGATAGCGAAGCGCTTACATATTGTGAGGTTTGTTATTTAAACCGCTTTAATAGGTGACATTCTTTCGAAAAAAGCGCATACAATTTACAAAAAATTAAACCGGTTTAACTTGCAACGGAGGTGATCGGTCGGATCTTCACGGCAGCCGAGAATCGGCAGAAGGCAAGAAGCAAAGGGAAGTGCAGCGGAAACAAGCATAGTTCATGAATGGAGGGGTTAGTTTGAGGAGACAGAGGAAGTTTCTAGTCGTTCTATTAGTCATCTGTTCCATTATTGCCGCAGGGTGCACGAATAACAACAATTCGCCAGCCTCATCGGATGCGACCGAGAAGCCGAGAAGCGACAATAAGGCCGAGAACAAGGAAGAAGGCAAAGGCGGTGGAGGGGGCGGTGGAGGGACCGGCACGATAGCGGAGAAAGAAGCACCTATGCTCGCAAAGCTCGTAGCAGACGGCTCGCTCCCCCCGCTAGCGGAACGCCTCCCGGTCCAGGCAGACGTCATGGTAGAGCCCGTGGTCGAGCAGATCGGGCAATACGGCGGCGATTGGACGATGGCTTGGACGGGCCCGGGCGACAAGTGGTCCGTCGGACAACCGACGGAGGAGGCGCTTTTCCGGTTCAACAAGGACGGCAGCGGCGTCGAGCCGAACGTAGCCAAAGGCTATGAGGTCAACGAAAATTCGACCGAGTTCACCATTCATCTCAGGGAAGGGATGAAATGGTCCGACGGCAAGCCTTTTACCGCGAACGACGTGCTGTTCTATTGGGAGCATATGCTGACGAAAGAAACATTCGGCAAGGCGATCTACGATGCCTATTACTCGGTTGATCCGGTTACCGGCGATAAAGCGTTAGCTACGGTCACGAAGGTGGACGATTATACGTTCAAGGTCGCTCACAAGTACCCGAGCGTACAGTTTCTGGAACGGGTCGCGATCGACAACAAATGGTTTTTCGCGCCGGCCCATTTCCATGAGACTATCTTGCCCGAGCTTGTCGGCGAGGACAAAGCGCTGGAGATCGCCAAGCAGTGGGGCTTCGAGGATACGACCGCCTTCCTGAAGGAAACCGGTTATTATTACTGGCTTTATCCGCAAATCCCGACGCTCCGGCCATGGGTGGCCAAGAACGATCCGAACAGCGACCAGTTCATTATGGAGCGGAACCCGTATTATTGGAAAACGGATCCGGAAGGCAATCAATTGCCTTACCTGGACCGAATCGTCGCGACGAAGATTCAAGATCCGAGCCAGCGGGTTCTCGGCACGCTGGCTGGCGACTTTAACTTATCCGCGTTCGGGACGCAGGATTTCACCGTGCTGAAGGAAAACGAGAAGAAGGGAGATTTCCGCGTCATCACTTGGCAGCAGCCGGCTTGGATGACATCGGGCATCCAGCTCAACCAAACGATCGACGATCCTAACCTTCGTACATTGTTCCAAGATATCCGATTCAGGGAAGCGCTTTCCCTCGGGGTTAACCGCACTGAAATTACGGAAATCGTGACGAACGGCATCGCGGATCCGATTCAGGCTTCCGTCCAGGAAGGGCTCGTAGGCTACCAGGAAGGATGGGCGGATCAATGGTCGAGCTTCGATCCTGACCGGGCGAACGCGCTGCTCGACGAGATCGGATTAACGAAGCGCGACAAGAATAACTTCCGGCTGTTCCCCGACGGCTCTGACGTGACCCTCACGATAATGGACTCCTCGGAGGAGAGCGCCAATTACACCGAACTCCTCAAGAAGTATTACGAGGATATGGGCATTAAGACGAATGTGAAGCTTGTCGATCAAGCGACGCTGCAGGAGCTGAAGTATTCGAATCAGGTGCCGGTGAGCATCGAGAACATTTCCGTCGTGAACGTCGCTTACCGTCCCGATGCGCTCGTGCCGCTTCGCGTCCTTACTCCGTGGTATGGGCAATACGGCTTGTACGTTTCGTCCGGAGGTAAGGAAGGCATAAAGCCCGAGGGCGACGTCGCCAAAATTCTCGAGTACTGGGATCAGATCAAGGCGGCCGGAACGGCCGAAGAGATTAACCGGCTCGGCGACGAGATCGTCAAGCTGCACAAGAAGAACCAATGGGTGATTGGATATGCCGGCCCGACGCCGACTTTGATCGCCGCATCGAACAAAATGGGCAACATTCCGGAGGATCTGATCTGGGCCGACGAGTTCCGTTCGCTTGGAGCGGCCCACCCCGCGCAGTTCTATTTGAAGCCGTAACCTTTATTTCGCATACGTGTCGCAGTGGGCGGAGCGGGAGCTCCTCCCCTTGCGACGGCGTGTTCATTCTGAAGACATTCGCGCGATGCGAAATGGTCATGGGGAGGATAGGATAGCAGGTGCTACAGTACACGTTGAAGCGTATTTTACTAGCCGTCCCGGTCGTGTTTTTCATATCCGTCATCGTGTTCTACATCATACAGCTACCGCCCGGCGATTACGTATCCAATTACGCGGCCGAAATGTCCGTTGCCGGTGAGGTATTCACGCAGGAAGACATGGATGCGATGCGGGCGGATCTCGGTCTCGACCGTCCCGTTTACGAGCAGTACTTCATATGGGTCAAAGACATTGTAATGTACGGAGACTTCGGATTCTCTTTTAACTATAACAAGCCTGTCCTGGCCGTCATTAAGCAATATATGGGTCTGACGCTGACCGTATCCTTGGTCACGATGGCATTCCAATATCTAGTAGCAATTCCGATCGGCATCTACTGCGCGGTCAAGCAATATTCGATAGGCGACTATTTCTTCTCGGGGCTGAGCTTTCTTGGCATGGCGACGCCACATTTTCTAATGGCCGTCATTCTGATGTTCCTGTCCTACACGTGGTTCGGCGACCCGCTGCTCGGCTTGTTCTCCGCCGAATACGTGAATGCGCCATGGTCGATGGACAAAGCGATCGATCTGGCGAAGCATATGGTCATTCCGGTCATTGTCATCGGGCTATCCGGAACGGCGGATCTGATTCGCGTCATGCGGGGCCAGATGCTAGATGAGCTGAATAAGCCGAACGTCGTTACGGCAAGAGCGAAAGGCTTATCGGAGCGGAAAATTTTGTTCAAGTACCCGACGCGAGCGGCGCTGAATCCAATCGTCAGCACGTTCGGCTGGTCGCTGACATCGATCTTCACCGGGTCTACAATTACGGCAATCGTCCTTAATTTGCCGATTCAAGGACCGGTCATGTTCAATGCCTTACTTGGGCAGGACATGTATCTGGCAGGGACTTGGCTGCTGTTCATGGCGCTGCTGACGGTGCTCGGAACTTTGATTTCGGACATTTTGCTCGCGTGGCTGGATCCAAAAATTCGTACAGAATTCAGGGGAACGTAGACTATGAGACGAATACYGGTGTTCGGAAAAAGACAAGCGGTTATCGCTGAGCCGGCCAGGGACAAGGACGCGATCTACAGCTCGCAATGGAGGCTCATGTACGTAAGGTTCAAGAAGCATAAGCTCGCCCGGGTCAGCCTGGTCGTGCTGGCGCTTCTCTACGCGGGAGCGCTGTTCGCCCAATTTCTAGCCCCTTACGGGCTGGAAAACTACGACAGCAAATACGTGAACGCCCCGCCGATGAAACTGCGATTCGTCGATGCGGAAGGGAAGTTCCATATCAGGCCGTTCGTATACGAGCTGAAGTCGGGGCGCGATCCGGAGACGATGCGCAAAACGTTTACGTTTAACACGGAGAAGAAGTATCCGCTGCAATTTTTCGTCAAAGGGGAGAGCTACAAGTTTCTCGGACTCCTTCCTTCCTCCACGCATTTGATCGGCGTTGAGGAGCAAGGCCGCCTCTTCCTGCTTGGCACGGACGCGCTCGGACGGGACTTATTTTCACGCATTTTGCTCGGAAGCCAGGTATCGTTAAGCATTCCTCTGGTTGGGGTTGGCATCAGTTTTGTACTAGGCTTGATAATCGGCGGCGCGTCCGGCTATTTCGGAGGCTGGCTGGATTCCGTCATTCAACGGGTCATCGAAATTATCCGTTCCTTCCCGACGTTGCCGTTATGGATGGCGTTGTCCGCGGCGATTCCTCCGCGTATTCCGGTCGTCCGGATGTACATCTACATCGTTATCATCTTCGCGTTCATCGAATGGACTGGACTGGCAAGGGTCGTAAGGGGCAAGTTTATTTCTCTCAAAAACGAAGATTACGTCGTTGCCGCCAAAATCGCGGGCGTGAGCGACGCGAAAATTATCGTCAAGCATTTGCTGCCCGGTTTTATCAGCTACCTGGTCGTTGCCACGACGCTGGCGATTCCCGGCATGATTCTGGCCGAGACGGCCATGAGCTTCCTCGGACTCGGTATTCGTTCTCCAGCCACCAGCTGGGGCGTGCTGCTGCAGGAAGCGCAGAAGATCGATAATATCGCTTTGTATCCGTGGAAAATCATTCCGCTCGGGACGGTCATTCTTACCGTCTTAACGTTCAACTTTCTAGGCGACGGCTTGCGCGACGCGGCGGATCCATACAAGAGGTAGATCAAAATCCAAGGTTATAGCGAGGGGATACATATGACAGCAGAGGCCGCTCAACCGCAACAGCCGCTTCTTCGTGTTCAGGATCTGAAGATTCGGATTCAGATGGATAACGGAGTGATGAACGCCGTGGACGGGGTCGATTTCGAAATCCGCAGAGGCAGGACATTAGGCCTCGTGGGCGAGTCAGGCTGCGGCAAAAGCTTGACGAGCCGGGCGCTTATCGGCATTAATCCGAAGGAATGCGAGACATCGGGAACTATCGCGTACCATTCGTCGCAAGAGCCTGGGGCGAAGGGGGAGCCGCTGGATCTGTTGGCTCTGGACCCGAATGGCCGGAAGATCCGTTCCATTCGGGGGCGGAAAATCGCCATGATCTTTCAAGAGCCGATGACGGCCTTCTCGCCGATGTACACGATCGGGAATCAGATCATGGAAGCGATTCTGATCCACCGGACCAAGAGCAAGAAGGAAGCGAAGAAAATCGCGCTCGAGATGCTGAGCAAGGTCGGTATATCGGACCAGGAAAAGCGATTCGACCAATACCCGCATGAGTTCTCCGGCGGCATGCGCCAGCGGGCGATGATCTCGATGGCGTTGTCATGCAATCCCGAGCTGCTGATCGCCGACGAGCCGACGACAGCGCTCGATGTGACGATTCAAGCCCAGGTGCTGGAGCTGATGAAGCGTCTACAGCAGGAATTCGGCATGGCGATCCTGCTGGTGACGCATGATTTGGGCATCATCGCTGAAATGTGCGATGAAGTGGCAGTCATGTATCTCGGCAAAATCGTCGAGCAGGCGCCCATGAAGGAGATTTTCCGCAATCCGAAGCACCCGTATACGAAAGGGCTTCTGCGCTCGATGCCGAGGCTGGGCGGCAATAAAACGAAAAGGCTGGAATCGATCGAAGGCACGGTGCCGATTCCGGTCAATATGCCGCCGATGTGCGGCTTCTTCGACCGTTGCAAGGACCGGATCGAAGGCGTATGCAATATGCGGTCCGTGCCCGCGACGCCTATTTCCGACAGCCACACGGTCAGGTGCTTCCTGTATTCGGATCAGCAGGGAGGGCAGTAAAGATGGCGAAGCCCATACTGGAAATTAAAAATCTCAAAAAGGATTTCAAAGTAAAGTCCAAAAAGGCGCTGTTCGCCAAACCGGTATCCGTGCAGGTGCTGCAGGATATTTCCTTCGAGCTGCTGGAGGGGGAGACGCTGAGCATCGTCGGGGAATCAGGCTGCGGCAAGACGACGCTCGGCCGATGCATCGTGAGGGGCATGAATGCCTCTTCCGGCGAAGTCGTCTACCGAACGGAGAGCGGAGAGTCCGTTGATTTCCTGAAACTGAAGGGCGCCGATTCGAAAAGGTTCAGAAAAGACATTCAGATGATTTTCCAGGACCCGTACTCATCGCTAAGCCCGCGGATGAGCGTATTCGATATTATATCCGAGCCGCTGATCGCCAACTTCAAGCTACCTAAATCCGAGGTGGAACAGAAAGTGTCGGCCATCGCGGAGAAAACGGGGTTAAACGCCAGCTATCTTAAACGTTACCCCCATGCCTTCTCCGGCGGACAGCGGCAGCGGATCGCCATTGCGCGGGCGCTCATTACCCAGCCGAGGCTGATCGTATGCGACGAAGCGGTATCCGCGCTGGACGTGTCGATCCAAGCCCAAATCATTAACCTGTTGAAGGATCTGCAGGAGCAATTCAAAATCACATATATTTTCATCTCGCATGATCTGTCGATCGTGGAGAACATTTCGGACCGCGTGGCGGTTATGCATCTGGGCAAGGTGGTGGAGATGGCTGACGTCGACTCCATGTTTGGGCAGCCCAGACATCCTTATACCGAGGCGCTTCTATCCGCCGTGCCGCAACCGGACCCGGATTTGAAGAAGGAGAGGATCGTCCTGGAAGGCGAGGTACCGAATCCGGCGAATCCGCCCAGCGGCTGCCACTTTCATCCTCGCTGTGCGTACAAAACGGAGAGATGCGAGAAGGAAGTGCCCGTATTGCGGGCAATCGGAGATAACCATATGGCGGCCTGCCATTACGCGGATCAATTGACATTAAGGGGGGGCAAGGCATGAACGGTGAACAAGCGATGGACAATGAAGCGAAAGAACTTATTATTTTTCTCGATTGCGGGGATACGATTATCGATGAAGGCACGGAGGTGCGCGACGAGCACGGCACGGTTATAGAGGGCGGAGTCATTCCAGGAGCCGATGAGATGGTAAGAACGCTGGCGGATCGCGGCTATCGGCTGGCGATCGTAGCTGACGGATCGGCCCAATCGTTCAAAAACCTGTTGACGATAAACGGTCTTTACGATTATTTCGAAGTATTGATCTACTCCGAACAGATGAGGGTCGAGAAACCGAATCCGCGCATGTTCAAGGCGGCCATGGGCGCGATGGATCTTGGCGAGCAAGACCGGAGCCGGATCATCATGGTCGGCAACAATCTGTCGCGCGACGTCAGGGGAGCGAATCAGGTCGGCATCACGAGCGTGCATCTGAACTGGACCTCGCGTTACCCGAAGACATCGGTTGATCCCGCGGAGCGGCCGGTGTACACGATCGAAGAGCCGCTTGCGCTAGTAGAGCTGGCGGATCACTTGAATGAAGGGCTCGCCTCGAAGAAGCGTGTTCAAGCATGAAAGGGCGCAACGGCTAGCCATGGCGAAAATCGATGACGTAGCACGTCTCGCTGGCGTATCCAAAGGAACTGTCTCCAACGTGTTCAGCCAGAAAAGGCCGACCAGCAAGAAAGTGACGGAAAAGGTGCTTAAAGCGTCCAAGGAGCTGAATTACGTTCCGAATCACATCGCGAGAAGCTTGGCGACAAAGAAAACGATGGCGATCGGGTTAACCGTCCCGCACGGCAACTTCTTCTTCAGCGCGTTTCACAACCAATTCATTAACGACGTCCTGCTGGAGGCTTCCCGGTTCGGCTACAGAGTGTTGCTCGATATGCTTCCGGTGCTGGAAGTGAAGACGCCCTCCCTGGCGAGCTATCCTATCGACGGCGCGATCGTGCTTGGGCCGATGGAGGAGGACGAGCGGATTCACTTGCTCCATCAGAACGGCATCCCCTTCGTCACGGTCGGCAAAATTTTCAATTCGCTTGTAGAGGACGCGCCTACGGTAAACAACGATAACGAGCGGATCGTGCATGACATTTGCGATTATTTGATCGCTAGAGGGCATACAAATTTAATGTTTCTGAACGCGATGGAACGGATGACCGTTTCCGTGGAGAGAAGAGCGGCGTTCATCGAAGCACTGGCGAAGCATCAGCTCGTCATGCGGGATTTTATGCACCATTACAAGCCTCCCATCTTTGCGGACGATTATTTGCAATACGGCTATGCGGAGACGTTACGCGTCATTCGGGAAAGCGGAGAGAAGGTGACGGCGATCATTGCTGACGACGACCGCGCGGCCTTCAACGCCATGAATGCGATTAAGGATATGGGTCTTCGCATTCCCGAGGATATTTCCCTGTTCGTCATTTGCGGCGATCTATCGATGATGCATCAGACAACCCCGGCGCTGACCGGCATGGATCTTCAGCCATCCGAGCTGGGCGCGCAGTCCGTCAAGCTGCTCATGCATAAGCTCGGCAGCAACGAGGGCGTATATCCGAACCATATAATTATCGCAAGTAAAATCGTGGAGAGAGCCTCCTGTTCTTCAATAGAAGGAGTGCGGTAGGTTGAAAAGACCGATGATAGGCGCCCATACGGGCAGCGGCATAAGTCCGGACAACACCCTCGCTTCGTTCATGGAAGGCATCCGAAGCGGGGCGGATATCGTGGAGGTGGACGTGCATGCCGCTATGGACGGTACGGCTGTGCTGCTGCATGACGAATCTCCATATTTGTTGACCTGCACGTTCGAGCAACTGAACCGGCCCGACATGCGGCGGCGTATTGACCCGGCTTATGAGGAGCATGAAATCGCGACGCTGGAGCAAATATTGCAAGTATCGGATCGGCTTGGAACGAAGCTGAATATCGATTTGAAATCGGCGGCCAGCATCGAACCGGCCGTCAAGCTCATTCGGCAGTACGGAGCCCGTGAGCGAGTCCATATTACGGGCTATTCGGAGACATTGACGGCTCGCTTCCCTGATATTCCGGTCATGATCAATACGCCGGTCGAGGTTGATCCACGGCAACTGGAGCAGTACGACAAGTTCGCACAGCGCATCTGCGAAGCGGCGAAGCGAGAAGGGTACGCAGGCCTCAATATGAATTACCGGACCTGCTTCGAGCCGATCGCGGAGACGGCACACGAGTACGGGCTTACTGTGTGGGTCTATACGGTTAACGAGCTTTCGCAGATGGAGCGATTCATCCGGATGGGCGTTGATGCCATTACGACGCGCAAGCCGGAGTTGCTGCTCAGCCTCCTAGCGCCCTAAAAGAAGAAACCGCCAAGACACTAGTCTCGGCGGTTTCTTCTTTTAGGACGCATTGATTGGTTATAGTCTATTGCTATAACCATGTATAGTTTATTGGTATTGAGATATAACCATTTGGATATGTTACCTTATTTATATAATGAATTTGTGATCAAAGGAGATTAACTATGAATATTCAAACCGAACCTAAACAGCGATCCGTTACTCCCTTTCGATATGATATCGTTGGCAGCTTCCTTCGTCCTAAAGTGCTGAAAACCGCTAGATTGCAATACCAAAACGGTGAAATTTCAGCCGAGCAACTAAAGAGCGTAGAAGATGCAGAGATCGTTAAGCTTGCACAGAAACAGAGAGAGGTTGGTCTTCAAGCCATAACCGACGGAGAATTTCGCCGCTCCTGGTGGCATCTCGATTTTTTCTGGGGATTTGACGGCGTAGAACGGACAATCATTGATCACGGCTACCAATTTAACGGAGCGCAATCTAGACCCGAAACAGCTCGCTTAACCGGTAAAATAGGTTGCAGTAACCATCCGTTTGTTTCGCATTTTGCATTTTTGAAAGGAGTTGCCGGAGAGGGAGTAGTTGCGCGCCAATCGATACCGGCGGCAGCGCAGTTCTTGTTCGAGCTAGACAGGGCAGAAAATCAGGAAAGCACGAAGGCGATCTACCCGAATCGAGAAGAGCTTGTTTCCGATATTGCAAAAGCGTACAAAAGCTCTATTCTTGCTTTCTATGAAGCTGGTTGCCGCAGCATCCAAATCGACGATTGTACATGGGGAGCGCTATGCGACGAGCAATTTATGACGATCTTGGAGCAAAACGGCGTGAACGTTACCGAGTACGCGAACGAATTCGCGAGGCTGAACGAAGAAGTTGTATCCAATCTGCCGGACGATCTCGTTGTGACTACACATGTATGCCGGGGTAATTATGTTTCGACTTATGCAGGAGTCGGCGGAGGTTACGAGCCTATTGCGCAGACCCTCCTGGGTATCGATAACTATTCCGGTTACTATTTGGAGTTTGATACCGAGCGCGCAGGCGATTTTAAGCCACTTCGCTTCTTGAAGGACAACCAGCAGGTCGTGCTAGGTCTGTTTTCCTCGAAATTTGGTGAGCTAGAAAGCAAGGAAGATATACTGAAGCGTATTGAAGAAGCGAAGCAATACGTTGATATTGACCGAATTTGCTTGAGCCCGCAATGCGGCTTTGCTTCTACGGAAGAAGGCAATTATCTGACAGAGGAGCAACAATGGAGGAAACTCGCTTTTATTAAGGAAATTGCTGATGAAATTTGGAAATGAGTTATAGTCTTCGAACTGTTTAAGAGGCCGCGTTTAATGCGGTCTTTTTTTTTATTATGATTTTGTTTTTACGATAGGAAACTAAAGCATTGTAAACCGCATCAACAGCGGTTTTTTTGTTGTAAGGATATACGATCTTGTCCAACATGAAGGATTCGATGAGGCTTTATACCCCTATTCAAAATTTTCGAACCATTTATTCATTTTATTCAATTTTACAAAACGTTTAATGGGTTTTACAATAGGCTCAACGGTATCATGTTGGAAGGAGATACCATAGAATGGGGGATTTCTGATGACAAACTCGGTAATTACTCGCGGCAATTCAGCGGTTTCTCACTGTGCCTTTACGTTCGATGACGGTCCGATGCGTATTCCTGTTGATGCATGGCTGGATGCTTTGGAGCAGGGAGGGGCGTGCGGAACGTTTTTTTTAACGGGCGAGTGGTTCGATCGGTATCCGGCGAAAGCAAGAGAAATGCTCGCTAGGGGCCATGAGCTCACAACGCATACGTACCATCACCGCAATATGGCACATGTGACCAAATCCGTTTTCTTCGAAGAGTTGAAGCTGGCTGAGCTGGCTTATCAAGAGGCAACGGGACGGCCGGTTCCTGCCTTCATGCGTTTTCCTTACGCCTCATATCGGGAGGAGAATTTGGAATGGCTCCGAGAGTGGAACTACATGGTCATCGAGGGAGAGGATACCGTCGACTGGTCGGGACCACCAAGCGCGCAACTTGTGGAGCGAGTGATACCAAAGCTGGTTAACGGGGCTATTTTAATGTTTCATGCCAATGAAATCGCCAAAGAGACACCCCAGGCCGTTAAATCGCTTGTACACCATACTTACACAAAAGGTCTTGCCGTGGTTCCCGTATCCCAACTGCTTCATGCTGATGGCATCAGGACAGGCGAGCGTAGCTGGCAAGTCCGCTTCAAACCGACTCTCCAAGGTTCTTTCCATAGTGAACAGTGGAAACGTGTAACTGGGGAAGATGAATTGCGGAAGCTGGCCGCCGATTCGCTTGAATGGGGAAACCCGAACGCTCCTACAGGGACCGGCGCCTACAGTAAATGGCTACAAGAACTCTCAATGCTGATCCAGTCAGATGGCGAAACGCGTTTTGTCGCTCGCAGCTTTGCCGAACAGCACTGGGCATACGTTCGTGCTTCCGTCCGCGGCGACGCGCTAGTGCTGGAGGACTTCGCTACGAAGGAAGCACATACGGATGCCTTGGTATATATCCTGCAATGGGCGGCACATGAGGCATTAGCCTTGGGATGCGAGTGGATTACCAGCACACAGGACATGCGCCGTATTCACAAGCTGTGTGAACAGCTGGGTTTCGAAGCCGAGATTGTTTTGCAAGAAGAATAACAGTTAAGTTGAAGACATATCCAGTACAGCACAACAGCTACAGGCAAGGACTTTTTATTCTCGTCCTTGCCTGTAGCTGTTTCAATTTCTTCTGACACCAATTCCGTGTGTGTGACGGCGCAAACGGTTCGAACTGCGGTGAGTTGCAGCATGGTAGAAGAGAAACAGGTAACATGATAGCTTCAAACYCTTTTGAAAATTGTATATAGGTCACCGTGGTTGGATAGGGTATGACCGGGCCTTTTAGCCGGATGAACGAGGATGAAGAGGTGATGGAGTATTTTCCAAATACTTTAAATGTTGAAGAGACCAAGGCGTTCTATGACAGGATTTTAGACGAGTTTAAGGAATTTGGATTTGGCTTGTACGCGGTTGAGGAGAAAGATACAAATAGGTTTATTGGGTTCATTGGATTTCATCGAGCTGCGTTTGAGGCGGATTTTACACCTTGCGTGGAGATTGGATGGAGGCTTAACAAAGAGGCGTGGGGTAAAGGCTATGCATCGGAGGGAGCAAGAGCATGTTTGCTATATGGCTTAGATAGTTTAGGCTTTGACGAGGTGTTTAGTTTTACAGCGGATATTAACGAGCCTTCGAAAAAAGTAATGAAGAAATTAAGCCTTTCTTTTGTCAAAACCTTTGATCACCCGAATGTGGGGAGCAGCAGTCCGCTTTGCAAGCATGTTTTATATCATATCAAACCAAATTAATCGTCAACATTTGCTGATGGGAAATTTTAGTTGTTTCGCAATATGAATTCTAGTATTGTGAAATGAGTAAGAGCTTTAGGAGGTAGGTTACCATGACTAGCGAATTAAAACGCGACCTAATCGCTATTATTTTAGCCGTGTTGATTATGGGCGGAATCGCCTTTAAAACCTATATGCCCGATGCATTCGCAAGAAAGCCCGCTCTAACTTTGTCAATTGAAGATGCAAGCAATCGACTAGAGCGAATTGTTTCGAACAACGGAACGTATATAACCGGCTTCGATAACCAGGCACTTGAACCTGATGTATATGAAGCGTTAGCACACACTGTTAATGATTACGGGGTTTCGAATGATATTCTATATGTAGCAGAATTAGTGCAGAAATATAATGACGGTGGGAGCGTGGAGAACTTACAAGAAGCATTAATAATAGTGAACGATATAAGGCAATACGTCGAGAGTAATAGGTTACAAGGCCGTTGAAGAAGTATGCGATCAACGGCCTGGCGTCTACTTTCCATCTCTCACGAACAGTTCGATTCGAGCCTTGATGGCGTCTCTGACCGTACGGAATTGTTCCATGATTTCTTCTTCCGTCCCTGTCGCTTTGGCTGGGTCATCAAAACCCCAGTGCCATTTGGTGACATTTGGATTCATAATAACAGGACAGTGCTCATCAGCATGACCACAAAGTGTAATGACATAAGTTGCACGATTCAATATCTCAGGATCAATAACATCAGAGCTATTAGCGCTAATATCAACACCGGCTTCTTTCATCACTTGAACCGCTTTAGGATTCAAACCATGCGCTTCAAGTCCAGCGCTTTTGACTTCGAAGTTATCTCCGCCAATGGCATTCAAGAAACCATCAGCCATTTGACTCCGACATGAATTCCCCGTACATAGAAAATAAACAAGTGGTTTGTTAGACATTTTTAAAAGACCCCTTAGAATTGGAATTTGAATTTATGATCATCAACTTACAACCATAAATTC
>NZ_JBFRGE010000112.1:0-14537 GCF_052115185.1 Paenibacillus sp. 2TAB19
CGTCCTGCTTCATACTCCTTCAGAATGGCTAATTTCTCTTCCCCACAGTACTCATTTATTTGAGACATGAAAAAACTCCCCTTGATAAACAGGTTTTTATTATTTCACCTGTCTACCTAAAGGGGAGCATATCAGGTTAGGATGGCTCTCTACTCACATTATTTAACTATATAAATTAATCATGCAGCGCAGCTTGGCGTTTCATAAGATCCTCAAGTACGATGCATGCCATCGCTTCAATGACGGGTACGACACGCGGGCAAATGCATGGATCGTGGCGGCCTTCTGTTACAATAATCTGTTCTTCGCCGCGGACGTTCATCGTCTGCTGCGGCTTCGAGATCGAAGAGGTTGGCTTCACGACGACGCGGAAGACAATCTCTTCCCCGTTGCTGATGCCGCCGACGATGCCGCCTGCGTTGTTGGTCAGATACCCTTCGGCGTTCATTTGATCATTATGCTCGCTGCCCAGCATATCGGCTGCGCTGAAGCCAGCGCCGAATTCGATGCCTTTGATAGCGCCGATCGACAGCATCGCCTTAGCCAGCTCCGCATCGAGCTTATCGAACACAGGCTCGCCAACGCCAGGTTTCACGCCGCGAATGCGGCACTCAACGATGCCTCCGCAGCTATCTCCTACTGCTGCCAGCTCCTCGATTCGCTTGACCATTTTCTCCGCGGCTGCTGGATCACAAGCACGCACAGGGTTTTTCTCGATTGAATCCTCGACGAACGATTCGCACTTGATACCGCCAATTTCCTTCGAGTAAGCAACGATGCTCACGCCTCTGCGTTCGAGCAGCTTGCGGGCAACCGCGCCTGCGGCTACACGTCCGGCGGTTTCCCGTCCAGACGCTCTCCCGCTTCCGCGATGATCCCTGATTCCGTATTTGCTCAAATAAGTGAAATCCGCGTGTCCAGGACGGAAAGCATGCTGGATATCGCTATAAGCTTCCGGTCGCATATCCTTGTTGTGCAGCATGATGAATAACGGTGTACCTGTCGTCTTGCCTTCGAATACCCCAGACATAATATTAATGATGTCATACTCCTTGCGCGGAGTCGTTACCGATGATTGTCCGGGCTTGCGACGGTCCATCTGGACTTGAATATAGGGCTCATCGATTTCTACGCCTGGTGTTACCCCGTCTATAATGACGCCGACCGACTCGCCGTGCGATTCACCGAATGTCGTTACTTTGAATGCTTCTCCATATGAACTGCCTGGCATAATATGTTGCCTCCTGTCGATGCTGCTTGATTTATAGCTCCATTATAATTTAGTATATGAAATAAATGAAATTCTAATTACGTAATCTTGCCATAGAGAGGATCTATATCATAATGCAAATGAATATGGAATGGTATCGCATCTTTCTTCATACAGCCCGTACGGGCAACCTTACCAAGGCTGCAGCCGAGCTGCATATTACGCAGCCGTCCGTCAGCTATGCGATCAAGCAGCTAGAGGAAGGTTTGCAGATTAAGCTGTTCGATCGGTTATCCAAAGGTGTTCAATTGACGGCTGAAGGTGCCGCTCTGCTCGATTATGTGGAAAAATCATTCCATTTGCTAGGAGCGGGTGAAGAGCGTATGCACGCTTTGCGTAAGCTGACAGCTGGCGAGCTTCGCATAGGAGCAAGCGGTCCGATTATGAAGCATGTGCTACTTGCGCCGCTGGACCGCTTCCATGCTCAATACCCGGATGTACGCGTCAGATTATCGCAGGGCAAATCTTCCGATATCCGCACGAGACTGAAGGAAGGCCAGATCGACGTCGGACTTGTCCATCTTCCGTTCGCCGATCCCGAGCTAATCGTTCGACCGCTCGTCTCCATCCAAGATTGTTTCGTCGTCGGCGACGCCTTCCTTAAGTGGACGACAGAGGTTAACGATCCGTCCGTCCTTACAAAAATACCGCTTCTGCTCTTAACGCAAGGAAGCAGCACAAGGCGGTTCGTTGACCACTGGCTGGCTTCTCAAGGTATACAAGCGGAAGCGGATATAGAATTAAGCAGTATCGATATGCTCATTGAATTTGCCTTGCGCGGCTATGGCGCAGCGTTCATTACGGAATCATTCGTACGGGATGAACTGGCTGAAGGTAAGCTGCACCTGTTAAAGCTTAACGTTAACCCGCCGCCGCGCGAGATCGGGATAGCCGTTAGAGCGGACCGTTCCATGCCGATGCCTGCGAAACGGTTCGTTGAATTGCTTGAGAACGACTAAAGGACTGGCGACTATCATCAACTAAAGCTACACGGTCTCCCAACGATGGCGATACTCCGCTAATCTTGCATGAAGCCTCTCAGGCTCAGACGAAATAAGGAGTCGAAGCTTCACGATCCACTCCTCGAAGGAGGAATACGAGGCGAACTGATTGGCAGTCTCCGGCGTCAAGTACAGAAAGTATGGCGCCGGATACGTCTCGGCAATATGCCGAAGGACGGAATCGATTGGCGTGTATTTCTTCCGCTTGCCGTCTAATCGATCGACGATAACGTCGCTTCTGCCATATTCCCGCTTCCATTCATGAAGCCTGTCTTCACGCTTGTAATAGGCGCTTACCGGCGACTTCGTCATCCGCCTAACGCTCTCTTCATGCAGCGGATACAGAACGAACTTCGCGAAATCTTTGTCCCTGGCAACAGCTGCTGCAATCTCGAGTTCCTGATCACTAATCTGCTCGAAGGAATCGTAGAAAATAAGCGTCCCTTTCCTCGTCTCCGGCGGCGGCTCGTAGCCGAATGGAACTTTCATTGGATCGTTGCTCATTCATATCCTCCATCCTATCTTGTCTTGTCTATGCAACTCATTATACCCTATTAGAAGCAAATCATGGCAGTTCCGAGGCATGCGCTTTACTCACTTCTTCGTTCACCTCATGCGTAATTTGATTACCGCCTTGGTTATTCCAAGCAAATACAAATGGCTCGAAAGCATCGATGGACAGCTCCCCCGTTACTATTTTCAAATACGTTTCATTCTCAAGCTTCTGCAGCTCGGCCCAGCTCTTTTCCATCGTTGGCGTAGTATCGTAAAATAAACTTTCCACCTTGATCATCGGCTTTTTGCTGACGGCACCGCCCTGCAAGTACGCTTGGGAGCTGCTCCAAGCTTCAAGATTTTTGCGCGGGAGCTCAATCTCCTGCAGCAAATCATCATATAGCGACTTTGTCTTCGTATCGAGACTGTCCCGCTCCATTTCCCCATTCAACGCAAGAATTAATTGATCATGCCGCTTCACGACGGCATCCGGATAATCGAGCAGCAGATCAAACGGATAATAGTTGCGAAGCTGCGGTCCCAGCTGTTCGGCGATCGATCGGAGCTGTTCGGCCTCCTTCCAATCCGGGTCTTGATTGCGTTCCAGCTTCGTTAAGATGTTCAGCACCTTTAACGCGGCTTCCGGATAGGGGTAGCCTTTGCGAACAACGAGATAGCGGTCGGTAAGCGGCGCTGTCTTCGTGACGAACATCCCATCCTTATCAGTCGGCGCAGCATATACTCGCCATTCCGCCTTCGTATCGGTCGATACCGAACCGTTAAGCGGCCAATAAGGCGCCCACCAAGGCGCGAATACGACGCCGGCTTGATTGTTCGAGATTAGCTCCTGAATGTCTTTGCGCAGCAAAAATTGGGAGTCGACAATGCCCTCCTTATACCAGTGCGCAAGCTTAGCAAGCGCGTTCTTCGCCTCTGGTTGAATCGAACCGTATACGACGTTGCCCTGCTTATCGTATATCCAGCTTTGCGGAAATGAATGATAAGCCGCAAACACGCTATTAAGCCCGTGTACCCCCGTCTTCTCGCCATAGACGAGCGTTCTCTCTACGGGAATGCCCGTCGTGTCGGCTCTTCCGTTGCCATCGGGATCATCATTTACGAAAGCATGGACGATTTTCTCGATATCCTCGAGCGTGCTCGGGGGCTGCAGCTTCAGATYGTCGAGCCAATCCTGTCTTATCCACAAGTATGAAGGGGCATCCGCTTCAATCGCCACGTTAGGAAAGGCGTACAGCCTTCCGTCTGCTGATGCTTCCCTTATTGCTTGACCGTCAGTCGCCTCATAAATTTCTTGCACGAGCGGCGAGGCATACTTCGGGTAGATATCAGTAAGATCCTCGATCAATTGCTGCTCTTGCAGCAATCGGAACTGCTCGCGATTCACGATAAAAGCATCAGGAAGATCGTTGCTGCGGATTGCTAGATCAAGCGTGCTCTCATAGCTGTCTTCACCGCTTGCTTCCCAATCGTATTTGATGATGACACCTGTCTGTTCTTCAACATACCGTGTCAAAAAATTATTATCGCCATAATCGCCCTCAGGCAGCTCGATGTCTGAATAGGAATAGGCGACCCGCAACGTAACGGGCGGATTGAAGGCTGACTCTTCTGAGTCGCTATTCGTAGGCGAGGACTCGTTATTTTTGCAAGCTCCCATTAGTAGTAGCAAGGCTATGCAGCCGGCTAGAACCAAACGGTTCGCAGCTCGCGTTATTCGCTTCTCAATCATCAATGAAATCTCATCCTTCCGTCTTCGATAGCAGCCGGTATTTCAACGGAGAGTACGGTTCCTTGACCAGGTTCGCTTGTGATGTGGAGCAAATCGCCGTTGCCGTAGTAACGGTCGAGCAAGCGCCGTACGTAGTTAAGGCCTATGCCCATACCCCCTAGAACGGGTGTTCCCTCCCCCGTGTTAATGAGCCTCGTCAGCGTAGCCTCGTCCATGCCAGGACCGTTGTCGGCAACCTCCACGCGCATTTTCCCTTGCTCCGTCTGCTGAATGGTAATGCGGATGATGCCAAACTGTTCATTTTTGCCATGATAGATCGCATTCTCGACAAGCGGCTGCAGCAGAAACCTTGGAATTGGGATATGATTCGTCCGAGGATCAACGTCGATCTGGAAGTCTAGCTCCCCTTCGTATCGGATGCTTTGCAGCTCGATGTATTTTTGCAGCGCTTCGATCTCATCCCGTACCGTTACAATGAGTCCAGGCTTGCCCATATTGTAGTGGAGCACCTGAACAAGGAGCGTGACGATGCGGTCGATATCCTCCTGGCCATTGGATCTCGCTAACCATTGCACCGTATTCAGGGTATTGTGCAGGAAGTGCGGATTGATCTGGCTGAGCAGCTTCTCCGTCTCCAGCTGGCTCTTCATTCGTTCATTGCGGCCGACCTCGTGGATCAGCTCGTTCACGGTCGTCTTCATGACTTGGAAGTTGCCGAGCAGTTGGTCGAATTCCTCAATCTGCGTAAAGCTGACGGGCGCTTCCCGATCCCCGGTCATTTTGACGATTTCTTTGTTCACCTTGCGAAGCGAGCCATATACTTTGCGCCATATGAGCATCGCAATAAACACCGCTAACCCGGAAGAACCAACGAACAGCAAGCCCATGCGCATAAACCACGCATTGATCTCATGATTGAAAATACTTTGATCGACAGCCGTAACAAGCTTCCAGCCTTGTCCGCTTTCGTATCCGAACAAGTAATGGTCCTTGAACAGCTTGCTCTCGGACACGGCCATCTCCCAGCGGAGCAGCCTAGGATCGAACGGCGGAGTGCCGGTGTCGGCGAAGATCGCCTCTCCCTGCTCATTAATTAAATAATGCGACACCTTCATGCCGTACCATTCGCTGTTCATAATTTTGCGAAACAAATTATAATTGGATTCCAAATAGATGTAGGCCGAATCGACACGATCGGTCTTCAGCTCCCGCATCGAGGAGAATACGATATTTGTACTGTTTTTGTATTGCGTACGATGAGGACCGAAGTACACGGCGCCATTGTAGCGGACGAAGGCGGGAAGGTCATTAACGCCAAAACTGCCGCTAACGGCGAGATTCGTGAACAGAATCGGATTTTGCTGGCCAGGGCTGTAATAGACCGTTAATCCAAGATTCGGATTCGTAAAGTTAACGATGTTAAGACTCGCCTCAATGTCCTTCATCATCTCCGCTTTCTCGGTTAAACTCTCCGTGTTCAAATATTCGCTTACCTTCTCCGCGGTTTGCCCGTCGAGCGCGAATTGCTTGGATACAAAGTCGAGATTGCTGAGCAGATTTTCGAGGCCAGTCGCTTCTTGCTTGAGGCTGGCATAAATGCCGGTGCGTATTTTGTTGGAGAGAATCGAATGCAAGGACGAATACGTATACACCGAGAAGAGAATAGGCGGGAATAAGCAGGCAATAAGCAAATAAATGACCAGCGTTCGCCGCAGGGTGCCTGTTTTGAACGGATGCGGCATTTGGCGAAAAAAACGAAGCATGTACAATCGATAATGCCCCTTTCGGAGGAAATCGCTTACATTATAGATTTTACCAGTAATAGCGATAGTCTGTAACTATAAAAATAGCGTTTAGCGTTGTCTAGGATTTGTCACGATCATGCTCAAGCGGACAGCCCGGTTAATGATATACTGGTCAGTAGATATTTCTTACATAGAAAGGGGCCGTATTGTTCAATGAATAAATCTATTCGCTCTGCTATTTACGCTCTTGTGCTAGCCGGGTTTGTGCTTGGCGGCTGCTCGAATAACGCGCATGAGGCCCATAATGGGGAAACCGCTCATGAGGAGCAGCATCATACCGCTTCCGGCGATCTTCAAGAGCAGACAGCTTCGCTTGCCGAATTCCCGTCCTTTCTTGTCGAAGCTTCACCTACGATACGAACGGCTTACGCCGTCGCAGCTTCTTTAACCGACACGCTCCCCTATATTCCATGTTATTGCGGCTGCGGCGAGAGCGCGGGCCATCGCAGCAATCATAATTGCTTTATCGCTGAAATAAAGGAAGACGGCACAGTCGTCTGGGATGATCACGGTACGCGCTGCGGCGTATGCATGGAGATTGCGGTGAAGACTGCTGCAATGAAAGAAAGCGGCATCGAGCTGGAGCGGATTCGCCAAATCATTGACGACACGTATAAGGAAGGTTACGCGAAACCGACTTTGACCGAGCTCCCACCTTCCGCTTAATAGAATGAAAATAAGGGCTGAACCAAAGTCATCGTGAATGACAATGGTTCAGCCCTTATCCACACGTCCTATTTTACCCCTTCACCGGTGATAGTGTCACTGCCAGCTCCTTCAAATCTTTACCTTTTAGCGCTCCCTCTACCAGCTCAGCTAACCGGTCCGGCGAGCAGGCGAAGCTTGGGATGCCCATGCCCGATAATCGCTTAGCCAGATCTGCATCATACGACGGCGCTCCGCTATCGGATAAGGCGAGCAAGCATAGTACGCTTACCCCCGATTGCTTCATATGCTCCATTCTGCGAATCAGCGCCGATTGGTTGCCGCCCTCATACAGATCGGAGATGAGGATGAAAAGCGTTTTCTTCGGATCGGTAATAAACTGCTCGCAATAAACGACCGACTTATGAATATCCGTACCTCCGCCAAGCTGTATGCCGAATAGCATATCGACGGGATCAGTTGCGCATTGCTCGCTTAGGTCGACGATTTCGGTGTCGAAGGCGACTACCCGAGTATCAAGCGACGGCAGACTGGCGAAGATCGAGCCGATGATTGATGCATAGATGACCGATTCCGACATCGAACCGCTTTGGTCAATATCGAGTATGACCGTCCACTCCCTGCTTCGTTTCGCCCGATCGAAGAAATAGAAACGCTCGGGTATGAGCAGCCCGCTGTTCGTATCGTAATGCCGAAGGTTGCGGCTAATCGTTCGCTTCCAATCGAGCCCCGAGAAGGAAGGCAGCGGGGAATGCTTGCGTTTGTTGAGCGCGCCGGTGACCGCGCGCGTAATCTGATCGCGCAGCCGCTTCATAATATCGTCGACGACTTCCTTCACGAGCAGTCGCGCCGTTTCCTTCGTCTGCTCCGGAATGCGTCCGCGCAGCGACATGAGCATAGCGACCATGCGAACGTCCGGCTTAATCTGTCTGAGCGTCTCCGGCTCGAACAGCAGCCGCTTCAGCCCTTTCCGTTCAATGGCATCCCCTTGGATGACGGATACAATATCCGAGGGGAAAAACGAACGCACATCGCCAAGCCACTTGGTCAGCTTGGGAGCGGACGACCCTAAACCAGCAGATCGGCGGCCTGAAGCGGCTGTGTTCTCCTCTCCTCCCGATGACCCGTCATAGATGGCGGCTAAAGCTTCATCCATCGCGATGCCTTCATCATCAAGCAGCGTACCTCCGCCTGCCATGTCTGCAAGCTTCTGCTCCGCGGCTTGGCCGAGCACGAGCCTCCATCTTCTCAACATCTCTAACCGTTGTTGTTCGTCCATATTAGAAGTCTCCAAAGTCGAACTCATCGAGTTCGGATAATGTTTGCTGCTCTTGCTCGTTCAGCGGCTGCGACAAGGCATCTCCGCCCTCTAAAGCTCCGACTCCCCACAACTCGCCAAGCAGCTCGGCTACCATGCTTCTGTCTCTCGCTTCGAAGCCGCTGAATGCCCGGCGCAGATAGACGAGCGATCGACGGAATTGGGTCTCATCAAGGGAATGGATATACAGATCGAGCTGTTCCCACAACTGTCTTCTCGACAGCAGAACGTAGCGGTTGCGAAGCGACATGCCTTCGAACCAGCCTGCGCCCATGTCGGCGTCCGTACCTGGCGATAATCGACGAGACACTTCGGACGCCAACCGATCGGCGTCGATCAGATTGCGCTCCAGCAGCAGGGCGAAAGCTAGACCGGACAGCTTCGCATTGCGATCGTCCCGGTAGGCGAGCAGCTCCAGCTGCTTCAGCCAACGCTCGTCATCCACATCGTCGTAATGCTGCTGCGAAATCGCATGCATATCGATCATCGCAGCCGCTATAGCTGTGGCTGCATCGTCATTGCAGGCTGCGCTGTCCACGAGCAGTAATGTACCTCTTAGGAACAATTGCTGCAGCAGCGGAATGAGCACGCTCGTATCCGCTTTTCGCACATCGCCGAACTGAATGAGCGCGGACAGTTCCCTTAGCGCGCCGGCAACCTGATCAATAGCGCCTGCATCGACCGCAAGCTGCTGCAGCATGTGCCTGGCATCCTCCATTGACGTAGGAAGACCGCATTCCCAGGCTTGCTTCACAAGCCCCGCGGCCGTCCGCAGGTCGGGACTTTGCTCCAGCGCTTCCTTTATGGCGAATGCGGCCGCTAGTTCTACCGTTTCGCCTTTCAGTGTAGCCTCAACAATCTGAATTTCCGCTTCCGGCGACCATTGCAGCACCCAGTGCTCAGCCCAAGTCGCGCCATCCTGACGAATGGACTTCTTGCGGACGAAGCTGATCCCAAGCAGTGCCAGCCGCTGAAGGAAGAAGGAGCGGCGCAGATCGATGAAGGCCGCTTCTTCCGACTTGACTCGCCGATTCTCCCGCAGATCAAGCTCCAAATCGGCAGCTACGGCGCTTTTGTATTTGTCCAGCTTAAGAAGCTTCAGATTGCGATTCAAATCGTCTTGAATCGGTGTCTGACTGACTCCTTCAGGCAAAGCTCCGATGACCGTCCCGATATCCGTCTTAACGAGCGCTTCCGATACGACCGACAACTCCCCATGCCCCAGACACACGATCGCGGCATCGCGCAAATCACGCCATACCGGCAGTCGTCCGCCTCGCAGCGATGTCAGCGCCTCGGCAAGCCTTACCGCCTCAATGACCGAAGCAGCAGAACGATATGTACCGTTCTCACGCATATAACCGGCAACCTTGGATAAATAATGAGGCGCCAGCTTATTTGGATCATTGGCCTCCAGGCATTGCCACGCGAGATCAAAGTAAGCAGGCGCATGATTGCCGGCGCCATAACCGGAATGATTCGACAGCTTATAGTTCGAATACGGCATAAGCGTTAGCTTCGTATCCCTTCTCGGGAGCGCTGCTGCTTCATCGTCCGTCATTGGCGGCCAATCTAACGTTAACGCCGATATGTGGTAAGCGCCAGCTATAACGACGATGCGATCAGCGGGAACGCCGCCTGCGAGCGCCTCTGCGATTCTGCCCCGCATATAAGCTTCGCGTATATCGTTCGAAGCGGCTTCGAGCGGCAGGCTGCTTCGCTCCTCTTCCTCATTGAGTCTTCTCATCTGCTCGGAGAAGGCAGCAATCGAGATTCTATACGTGTCGGAAGCGGCCGAATGCTCAAAGTATCGTTCCCAATACGAATCGTAATCCAACTCACCGGCAAGCTCGGCTACCTTCTCATAACGTTCGTTTACGTTGCTCCAGTGCTGCTTCGCTTCCTTCCTATTTCCCTCATCCATAGCATCGCGCTTGCCGAGATGCATACTTATCGCTGCGGAAGAAGGCAAATCGATGAAACGCGCTTCTGCTCCGTTGCTTGCCGCCCAGCGAAACGCTTCATATTCCGGCGAATAACGCGCTAACGGGAAGATGAGCGTTCGGATCGGCAATTGATCGGTATACGCTAAGATGGCAACCGGAGGAATAACGCCGCTTCTCGTTAGATGGCCAATAAGCGGGGTTGCGTCTTCCGGCCCTTCGACGAGTACGAGCTTAGGCTTGATTTCATTCAGATAATGCCGCAGGTGAATCGCGCCTGCGGGCGACAAATGGCGGATCCCGAACAAATGTACGCCAGCGGTTTCCTTAACCATACCTACGGCTTTCATCGCGCTCACGAGCTGAGCTCACGGCAAGCGTTATACAGGCCGCGCCATGTAGGTCCGCGTTTCTTCATCACGTTCTCCAGATATTCCTTCCACACGGCATCGTCTTTGCCGTCATCCTTGACGACTGCGCCGAGCAGACCCGCGGCCAAGTCTTCATCAGATACGCTTCCGCCGCCGAAGCTGGAAGCGAGCGCCATGCTGTTCACGAGCAGGGAGATCGCCTCGGCGGTTGAGATCGCGCCGCTTGGCTGCTTAATCTTCTCCTTGCCGTCGATCGTCATGCCTGCGCGCAGCTCGCGGAAGATCGTAACAACTTTATGCACCGCCGCTTCTGTAGGCAATGCATCGCCAAGCCGGTAATTGGCCGCAATCTCGCTAACCCGCTTGCGAACGATATCGATCTCCGTGTCCAGATCGGCTGGAGCAGGAAGAACAATAATATTGAACCTGCGCTTAAGCGCGGCAGACATATCGTTAACGCCCCGGTCACGCGTATTCGCCGTTGCGATGATCGAGAATCCGCGCGACGCAGGAACTTCGCTGCCAAGCTCGGGGACGGTAATCGTCTTCTCCGATAAGATGGAAATAAGCGCGTCCTGCACTTCCGAGGCACAGCGGGAAATCTCTTCGAAGCGGGCGATACCGCCAGTCTCCATCGCCCGGTAGATCGGGCTCTTCACGATAGCCTCATTCGAAGGCCCGTTAGCAAGCAGYATCGCGTAGTTCCAAGAATATCGGATTTGCTCCTCGCTCGTTCCCGCCGTACCTTGAATAACCTTCGACGAATCGCCGTGTATGGCGGCCGTCAAGTTTTCCGACAACCAGGATTTAGCAGTTCCAGGCTCGCCAATAAGAAGCAGCGCCCGATCYGTCAACAGTGTCGCTATCGCAATCTCGACGAGGCGCTGGTTGCCGATATACTTCGGCGTGATCGGCGTGCCGCCCGCTTTGCCTCCAATAATAAAGGTTAATACGGCGCGCGGCGATAATTGCCACCCTTCGGGGCGCTCGCCCTTATCCGATGCCCGCAACGCTTCAAGCTCATGCGCGTATAGCTTTTCTGCCGGCAGTCTTAACGTACTATGCTTTTGATCCATGATAGCAATCCCGCTCCTTTGGTTGATTCCTCTTCCTTCTTAGCAGCAACAAAGTCAGCCAGCTCCAGCAGCTTATTGCGTGTTTCTTCGTAGTAGAAACGATCCGCAGTCAATCGCAGTCGTTCCGCATATCGGCTTGGGATCGATGCGCACAAGAAGCTAATCTCTTCTTCTAAATAATAAATTTGCTTCGGCTTTGCTTTCTCGATCGTGCTCAAGATCAGCTCCGGCGCCTGCTCACTGCCGAGACGGACAAGCGCAAGCAAGATGGCGGTTGTGCGATAAGTTGCGATATTAGGATTGACTTTCGCCTTATACAGCAAATAATCAACGACTTCCTGTTCCGGTTTTACTGCAAGTCTTGCGACAAGATCTTCTTCGTTCATTTTCACTAAACGGTGTACCCAACGGCTATCCCACGAAACTAAAGGCTCAGACTCATCTTTCTCTCTCAGATTTCGGAATTCATATAGCGGACCCGGTACCCATTCGTAGAACACTTGCAGCAGCTGCTTTGCGGCTGCTCCTTTGCGATCATCCAAATACGGCTTATAGGCTTCATACACATCCGCAGGCTGTTCAAGTCTGACCGCGGCTTTGAACGAGTAGCCAAGCAGGTTCGGCCGCTTATGTCTAAGCTCATGAAGGAATAAGAGAGCCTTAGGATGCTTCGATTCCAGCAGCGCCTCGGCTGCCTCGCTCTGAATTCTCGAGGTTTCCATGATATCAATCGCATCATCATGAAGCAGCCGCATGAGAAAATCGCGTTCAGCGGCATGTTGCCCCGGCGATCTCAACCCGCCAAGTACGGCCAGCATTCGCTCTAGCCAGCTTGCGTTCTTACGATCAGCCGCCATCGCACCGAGCAGCTCCTCGCCGAACGCAAGCACACGCTCCTTCAGCTTAGGGTTAACACTTCTGCGGATCGGTTCTGCCGCAATGGAGGTATCTTTTTTCATGATCGCTTCCATTAACCGCTCCAAAGCCTGCTCGCTGTCGCTATTGGATAAAGCAAGCAAAGCCGCGCTTCGAATCTCTTTCTTGCGGTCATATGACAGCTCCAGCAGCTTATCCTCGAAGTCGGCATCGTCAGCAGCGAGTCGGAGTGCTGCAATACGTACAGGCAGCGAGCCGTTATAAGCTGACTTATGGATAAGCTCTTTCGCGGCTGCTTTCTCTTCTTCGGCCGTTAACCGATAAATCGCCGTCAGCTTGCGAGCGTCTCCGCTCCCGCCTTCAAAGTTGAAGCTTGCATGCAGCACAGGCAATATACGTTGACCGATCTTCGGCAGTACTTCCTCTGCCACGTATTCAGCGATTTCCGAATAGGAATCCTCAAGTGCTGTAACGGAGGGAACGAATGTTCTCATGTCCGTAAAAATGCCATCGGCATTCGCTTGTCGAATGACCTCCAGACGACCTGAGCCGGTTTGCGTCAAAGCATCGATGACCGGTTGAAGGTTGCGATACGAAATGTGAGTAGGCGCTGATGCATTAGAATCTGTCAAACCGATCGAACGCAGTTCTCCTGCCGTTTCCGTTGATCCTTGCGTATGCAAGATCGCATGGAGCAGAACCGATAGATCCAGAAGCTTCGTTGCCGCTAGATCTGGCGAAGAACGTATGACTTCGCTTACCGTTTCGCCTACTTTTTTGAATACCGGAGCAGCTTCTCCGAGCCGTTCCAGCTTCGGCAGCATCGCTTGCAGCCGCAAATCGTTAGGCGCCAGGGATGCGCCTGCTATCAATAAACGCCTCAGGTCCTCATGAAGCTCGCGTAATAAGGGTATGCTCATCGTTAACTCCTTTGCCTGTGAATGAAATGAATTAATATAGCAAACGAATCGTTTCTTCTTCGTTAATTAGCGCTAAAGGCTGCGCATGCAGTCGGCCTGAATCCAGTCGATCCTCGAACATGACGAGAACGGCGCAGTCCGTCAAGCTTCCTTCATGGAGAAAAGGCAGAGAATGCAAAGTGGACTGTCCGATTGCATCGATGTGGCTTAGTGCTATTCGCTTGCCTTGCTCATCCTCCATCGCATAACCTTCATCCGTTTGGCCGATTCTAGCGGCATGCAGCAGCATAACCGGATTTTTATCCGATTGCGGATTTTTCAGTACGTTTTTGATCGTTTTTATAGCATCGGGGTACGATTTGACCGCATGCTTACGTACCGCTTGCCGATCCTCGGCAGACGTCTCGCGAAGCGTCATATCTTCCCATCTTGCCCTGCGATTCCATTCCCCGGGGTATACCGCCAGCTCCTTCGTCTGAACAATGTGGAAGTACGAATCGTCTTCCTTAATGAACTTCGCGGCTCGGAACGGCCGAAAGGTTCGAGTCGCTACCAACTGCCCGTCATTCAGCTGAATCCAGTACCCCTCGTCGACATATTCGCCGCGTGAAGCATCGGTATAAGAGCGGAAGCTTAGCTGCATGAGCTCCATCTGTTCACGGACTTGCCCGGCTTCTCTCAACTCCGCGAACTGCCACGCATGCCCGATCTTCTCCTCGATCGCGCTATCGGTATTTATTGCAAGCTCGGGATCTCCTATTTTTGCAGTCAAATGATCTCGGCCCCGCTTCAATAGCGCATAAAGCGAAGTTAACTGCTCGGTCGCTTCCAGGTACCCGGAGGAGGCGCTTTTCTCCGATCGAAGACATTCGATCAGCTCGCGGAACGACGCTTGYAGCCCAGGCACAAACGAATTGCCGAGCTGCTTCGCTTGCTCCTCATATTGTCGCAACGCCCTCGCGTCTGCTGCCGCTAAGCCCGTCGTAACTAATTGCTTCAGCAGCTTCTCGGKCAGTTCGATGCCTTCTAGCTGAGCGGCCAGCTTC
>NZ_JBFRGE010000113.1:0-14351 GCF_052115185.1 Paenibacillus sp. 2TAB19
TTCTAGAACTCATTAACGATAAGCTAATACCTATAAATTAGAAAATAACGAAGAGCAGCAGGTTCGTCCGATCCAAGGACGGTCGTGCCTARGCTTTACGCGGTTTTTCAACCAAAAAAAAGAACCTTGAAATTTATTTCAAGGTTCTTTTTTATTGGAGTAATAGATTAATTAGAATCTAACAGAATTATAAAATTACATGTTGCAATATTAATGATAAGTCGTTTATCTAATAATTCTCTTGTTCTTTGCTTCCTTCAGCCACAACGGAAATTCATTCAACAGCTTGTCGTAAAGCTCCTCGTCCGATACCCTCTCGATCGCGTCGAGATGGAAGAAGTTAGCGTTGTCCACTACCCGCCCTTCCATCGTATCCAGCTTCTTCAGCACCTCGAAATCCGACTGCCCGATGCCGACGAACTGCCAGAAGATCGGCAATACGGATGATGATGTGATGACCTTCTTGATCGGCTTCACGACACCGCCGTCATTAATGAAAACAATAAAGACCGGGGTGTCTGAATCGGATTCTTCCTCCGTATACTTGCGAATCACGTCCTCCATCACTGGCGGCTCGTTATTGCGGCCGAACTTATGAATGTTGCTGTTGTTCATAATATGAGTATCCACATATCGGCCAAGCTCCCGCTCCGTCACCGAAGGAAGACGGCTGAACTCCGTATCGTAAACCCACACATCGAGGGTCTTATTGTCGTCGAATTGGGTCGCTACCGCCAATATCCGTTCGACGACCTCTTGGACAGTACCGTTTCGGTACAAAGGCTGCATCGATCCGGTAATATCAAGCACGATTCCTACTCTTGCAACGACGTTCGTCAGCTGTTTCTTCTGCAGCGTGAATTGCACCGTTTTTTTGCGCAAATCGATCGTGGATGGAATCGCGGTTTCCACCGCAGCAGCTACTTCTAGCGTACCGGCAGCAGCAGGTGCTTCCACCTCAAGTCCGAAGCTTGTGCACAGAGCTGCGAGCCCCCCGTAGAAGCCGCTTCCGATCGCGCTGAACTTCCACTCACCGTTATGTCTATATAGCTCGCCGATCACGACGGCCGTCTCCTTCGTCAGATCCTCTCCGTATTCGTAGCGGTATAACTCCTCGCCGGTAGTCGTATCTATCAGACGAACATATAACCCCGATACGTCCTGCATGTAATGACCGGACTGTTCGCCTTCGTGAATCGTTAGGGTAAAAGCGATTTTCGATACATGATCGGATACTCGGTTTAATACTATCTTAATAGCTTCCTTTTCGCCCTTATCTGATTCGGCATGCATCAAAGCTCCATCTCGGGCAAGCGGGTTGCCGTAAAAAATAAAGTCTTCGTCGCGCTCGCAGCGTCCCCGCTCCGATAGCAGAAAAGCGGCTGCATCAATGCTCATAGCGGCATTCGCCTTTGTCCACCCAAAGTGCAGAGCCAGTTCGGAGACGCTTCTTCCTTTGGTAACGTCAACCTTTTGTCCTTTTGATAATCGCATCGCTATTCCTCCCAATCTTGCATCAGATTATATTATTGAAACCATTCAACAATCTGTCTGGTCAGCTTGTCCTTATTCGTCTCAAACTGTGTCCATCGATGCCCGTTCGCCCCCGACGGATGCGGAAAATCAAACAAACACCGCTCGCGAGCCACCAAACCCTGCGCCGCAAAAGTCTCAATGACCTCGGCGACCGCTTTGCCCAGCGGGATAAGAAGCGCATCCTTTACCGCTAGAAGCTCCGCAAGACAGATTCGCTCGGCATACGGATAGAGGGTCTCCGATTTCAAGATAGACGGACTATGTCCGGTATAGTTATTGCCGTTCACGAAGACCGGGTAACGAATGACCGAGGTCGTATGCAGCAGGTCCCGGCGCTCCTCGAACAGCTCGCCGCTGCTTCGTATGGAGAGAGCTTTGTGCWGCTCGAGCTTGTCCAGCATGTCGATCAGATTGCGGCGCATTGTGCCAGCGAAGCTCGCTTGCTTCTTCGCTTCACGATCGATTTCGCCTAGCGGAACACCAGCGTTCAGACAGTCCCGAGCGGTTTGAAAGGCGATTTGCATTTGGGTAAACCCTGGGGTAATGCCGATAATGAACACTTTGGCGCTCTCATTCACATATTCGAAAGGAATATAATAGAGCTTCATAGCTTGAGACGGAGTAGCGTCCAGCAACAGCTCTTCCACAAGCAGCTGCTCTTTCCCAAGCGTTCCGCTCGGCAGCGCACGAATGAAATTCGAATAATGATCCAGCAGCATATTCTCCTCCTTCGTTTGCAACTATTTTACCATAATCTATGCAGCCCGGCTTTGCGAGAAAACAGTTCCTCCACTGCTTTGATGGCTGCGTACACGCTGTAACGGCATTTCGTCGAACTAAATGACCATCACGTCAAAAAAGCCCCGTTAGTTGCCCAAAATCAAACTAATGAGCACTTATTCTCCTATAGCCCAATTTAGCTGCCCAAAATGCCACTATTGCCCATAAGCAAACAGCGGCAGCCATGGACGTTAAATAAAGTCCAAGACTGCCGCTGTTTTATTGGATTATCGTACCTCGTTCTACCGAGCGACTCGCCCAAACGATCGCCGCGCTATAGACATAAAGTAGGGTAATGAACAAGACGATGCAGAAGGGAGGAACTAAGGTGAAGCTGTTTCTCGATGATAGAAGGCCTTGCCCCGCAGGCTACCACTTGGCGCGTACGGCCGAGGAGTGCATCGCGATCATCAAAGCCAATTCGATCACTGTGCTTTCGCTTGACTACAATCTCGGAATCGGCCAGACGAAAGGGGCMGCCGTAGCCAAATATATCGCCGCGAATGCCGCCTATCCGGCCAAAATCATCATCCATAGCAATGATCGGATAGGCAGAATACGCATGTATCAGCTTCTCGTCAAGCATAAGCCTCGGTATGCGGCATCTACGATTTGCATTCAGCCAATCAAGTACAATCCTATCAGGACTGCCTTATTGAACAAAAAACGATAACAAGCGTAACTAATACTAGTCCCGTGCCAACTCCGCCACCATCTGCAAATAACCCGGTACCGGCTTGTAGCCAAGCTTGCGGTTAATAGCCAGCATCGGACCGTTCAACGAATCGTTGTTCGATCGAATATAGCGGAAGCCGCGTTTGCGTGCGATATGGATGGAAAGCTTCTTGAGCGCCATTGCAATTCCGCGACCGCGGTAGGCCGGATCGACGCAAGTGAACTCGTTATAGACGCTCTGAGTCGATTCGAACGTCCGAAGTTCGACTGCCCCTACGATACGCTCCCCCTCACAAGCCAAGAGAACCAAGGAGCGATCGAAGTCTTCCCGGTCTACGGTCCTTTTACGCCATTCGCTGTACCACATGTATTCGCCCTCGAAGCCTGGAATATCCGGATGAGTAGCGAAATAAAGGTTATACACCTCGCGCTCGGTCTGCTCGCCGCCGGGCAGATCGGCTAACGTCAACAAGCGAATGTCGTCCAATCGTGCGGAAGCCAAGCCACCATGCTCCGAAGCTTCATTCAACTCGATTACCGACTCGAACAAATGCCGATTCTCCGTGAACCCTCTAGCGCAGGCGAAACGCACCGATTCCGGATCGTCATCCCGTACATCGGCTACGATTTTGCTCGCGCCTACCTCGACCGAGTAGCTCATCAACGCCTTGTAGATCGCACATCCCGCCCCGCCTTGACGCTCTTTTCGGCCCTCGATAATTTGTTCATACAACACACCCGGCGTCGACCAAGGCGCCCGCCAAGCGTGACCGTAACCGATTAACCGCCCTTCTTCGTTCAACGCGACCAGACGCAGCCTATCGTGGCCGGTAAGCTGTCCCTGCTCGTCACGATCAAGCTGCCCTGTTAACGGTATAATCGCATCCTCGTCCCTCATCTTCTCTACGGTTACTTCCTCAGAGTAATGCTCCGTCATGATGGCAGCCACCGCTGCGTAATCATCCGGCACAATCATTTTCCTCACAACAAGCGTCATGCAACAATCCCCTTCCTTCCTATTACTTACAACTGTAATATCGAAGGCATAAACGGCTCAAGGGATTAGTTAGTTTAAATCATTTGTGATGTGCTTTATCGTCATTCGCGGGGACGCAGATAGCCCAAATCGAACGAACGCATAACGATCCTGGTATACCTGCGTATCCGGCGGCAAGTCACGATCTGTCCATCCGACCTTATTCGTGAAGCTGTCGGGCCCGATCTTAAGCGGCTCACCTTTCATATGATGATGGGGACCGAGCAGATTGCGGCAGCTGCCTGCCAATTCCAGCTCGATCACATTGTCTCCCGTCACCAAGAACGGTCCGATATCCGCCTCATACGGCTCCCACTGAAAGGTCTTTACCTCGCGGCCATTGATGCGAAGCTTCGCGACGATCGCATCCGGAGGCGTAGTGAACGACCACAAAATCTCCGAATCGGCCAACACGTTCTCGAAGCTAACCTTCTGTTCAACCGTCAATCGCCCTGCATAGAAAGGAAAACCTTGCCGCACGAAGTCGCCTCCAGCCAGTAGAACGGGCATTTCCGTCAATACAAACGGACCTTCGGCTAGAACGGTTCCGTTCCCCCCATCAACGAATGGCGTTAGCGACTCCACCCCGAAGTCGCCTAACAAATAGACACTTTCAAGCTCCGTGTCGAACGTAAGCTTATTGCCCTCGGATTCGAATGTTTTCGCTCGTTCCATTGCTTCATACGTCTCTGGCGCATTATAGAACTCGGATTCGATGATGAGCCTGTTCTCTCCTGTATGCACCATTCCTCTAAGATCAAGCTTCTTGAAGGCGGTATCCAGCCACCAGCCGCAATCCTCATTCGAGATCGGAACACCGTTAAGCGTTATGGCTGCCGTGTCAGGCCGCTCCATGATCAAATACATCTCCCGTGCACGTCCCGTATCGAACGCCGCATGGAATACGAATTCGCAAGCGATTCGCGCCGAGCGTCCCAGTTCCAACAGCTTTTCCTGCAAAAAGATAACCGGCTGCGGTTCGCTCCAGTCACCGCCTTCAATGCTTACCCGGCATGTGTCGAGCGTCAGGCTATTAAGCTCGGTCTGCTTCACCTGCCAAGCACCATCCAGCATAAGCGTTTGACCAATCGTCGCTGCCTCCTTAATCGATGCGCTCTGCTGGTTGTTCCCTGCCACAGCCTCGCTTCTTTGCCGCAGCATATACGACTGGGCTGCTGCCAGCGGAAGCGTCACGCGTACGAATCCGTCCTTCTGCACCTGCGGCAGCATTTCTTCCGTACCTGTCTCGAGATTAAGAATCGTCACATTGCCTTCGCTGCGCAGCTCGATTTCTACATCGCCGCAGCCCGACTCGCCCGAATTGACGATATAATAGAGCCATGAATCGCCGAGCTTCAATGTCTGAATGTTGATGGTATCGGATTCGATCCTATCTCCCGATATATCTCTCAAGCTCGCAAACGGAGCAACCACTTGTGAAATGATATTAGTAATCGCGGCATTGTCATTTGTAGAAGTTGCTAAAGCCGTCAAACGCTCAAGCAGCACATCTTGCTTACCTTCCAGCAAGGTTGGGAACGGCGCGACGATCGTCACGCTGCCGCCTTGCTCAAGCAAAGCAATCAACAACTCCACCGTCGATCTGCTCCACGTCACGCTTGGCGGCATAATAACAGCCGAATAAGCAGCCTGCCCAACGATCAACTGACCGCCCTTCACTATGCCGTGACGCTCCAAAATCGATTCGCTGCCGTAGTCATGCTCCAGAAAAGAGCGGCAGAGCTGCCGTGATAGATCAGCGAAGGCTTCATGATAGGGACGAATAGCTGAGCTGTCGAAGCCTTGCTGCTCCACCCACGCCGAACGAATCGGATGAAGGAGCAGAACCTCGGCCTGCCTCTCCCCTTCCGCAAGCAGCATAGACAGCCTCGCGAAATAATCGTTATAATGCCGGTACTCCGACCACCATGGCTGCTGATAGAACAAGGACGGCGGATAATCCCTTTTGCGCAAACCTCTTAAACTATAACTCTGCAAATGCTGGCACATCATATTAATACCGTGCACGAACTGCCATTCGCCAATCCGCTTCAAGTCCTGCATACTGGCGTTCCAGCCGGAGCAGCCATAACTTTCGGTAATCGTCCGCTTCTTGCCGAGCTGACGCGCAACCGAGCCGACCTGCTTCGGCACGAGCGGCTCTTCGCCCACGAACCGCCCCAGCCAGTCGCAGCCGGGAATTTGCATATATTCATAGAAGGACATCAAGTCGCCCACCGATGTCGATTGCCCCATAAGCGTCTGCTCATCGACGACATGCCCAGCTAATGACCATCCTTTGTCCTCACACCAGTCACCGATCTGCTTGGCATAGCTGCTTACGAATAATTCCGTCACGCAAGACCAGAACCGGTAACGATGCTCCTTCGCATTTGCGGTATCCATGAACAAGCCGGGAAGAATATCAAGCACACTGCTGCCGTATCGCTCCGCATACCTTTTGTCTAATTCAAAGGACCATGGAATCTCACCTCTGCCGAACTGGGGTTCATCCGTGAATACTCCCTTCAGCACATGCCGGAACTCATCGCCGAACTTCTCCCAATAGGCTTCGTACGTGCTGTCGATAAATGCGCGAACGGCCTTTTGGCTTAACGTGTCGATATAGAAGGGATTCACTTCCCAATAGATTCGAACCTCTGCCTCCGAGCTGCTCTCCTCCTGCAGCCTCAGCCATCCCGTCTCACGCGAGACGTAATACCCTAGATCACGCGACCGGTCTCCCTCAGTGAAAGGAGCTCGCTCCATAACTAACTTCTTCTGCTGGTAAACGAGGCCAAGGGCGGGCACGCGCCCGCCCCCGAAGCCGCTCGGCCAGCCGTTCTCGTCATAGAACCAAGGCTCCATCCCCAGCGATTCCGCTTTCTCAATACAAGAACGGATGGCCTCCATCCACTCCTCGCCCATGTAYGGCGTTTGAAGCCCGCCCCTTGCATGCATGAAGAATCCTCCGATGCCCGCGCGATTCATCTCCTCGATCTGGCGTTCCAGCTCCGCAATCTCCAGCTTGTCGTTCCATGACCATAACGGAACGGATCTGTAGCTGCTATCCGGCCCGCGCAGCTTGTCCCAATTCCACTCTTCATCAGCCGATTTCATAGCCGTTATCCTCCCCCGTGCTCTGAGTTACCCTTTCAAAGATCCCGCAGTCATCTGCATAAACGATCGGTTAGCGAACACATATACAATGAGGATCGGCACGATGGACAGACAGGCCCCGGCCATCATGTAATGCGTCTGCGCTGCCGCCGATACGCCGTATTTCAAGTTCGCAAGCCCAACCGTAAGCGTCTGCAGCTCGGGCTTGCTCAGCGTGAAGACGAAAGGCAGCAAATATTCATTCCATGCGCCGCGGAAAGCGAACAGTCCGGCAACGCCAAGACCTGGAGCCAGCAGCGGGAGCACGATTCGCGCATACACGGAAGCCGGCGAGCAGCCGTCGATTCGCGCAGCCTCGTCAAGCTCCCGCGGAATGCCGCTCATGAAGCTCAGTAAAATAAAAAACGCCGATGCGTGAGCGCTGATCAGAATGAGAATGACGCCCCATAATGAATTGTGGAGCTTAAGGTCGATCATCAGCTCGAATTGCGGCCGCAGTACGACCGCGCCAATCGCTACGAACATCGTGAACGCTTGAATGCCGACATATATCTTTTTACCGACAAAGCTCATCCGGTTCACAACGTAAGCAGCCATCGATGCAACGATCAAAGTTCCCGCCGTTACCATTACTGCGACGAACAAACTATTGAACGAATACGTCCCAAAACCCGCCGTACTCCATGCTTCCGCGTAATTGCCGAACTGCCAGCTCGAGGGCAGCAGCGTCGCGCCGGCTGTCAGCTCGGCATTCGTCTTGAACGACCCGAGCAGCGTAATGACGATCGGGAACAGCGTAAGGAAAAGCACCGCCAGCAGAAAAATCCACGTCATGAATTTCCATCCGTATCTCATGATGCCTTCCTCCTTAGTCGTTCCGGCTCATACGCCGCGAACCGTAGAAATAAATAATCGTAATCGCTCCAACGATAAGCGCCGTCACGAATGCTACCGCGCTGCCATAGCCCATCTCCTGCACCTCAGTTGCCGCCGCACCGCCAGCCGTAGGGAAGAACAGCTTATATACGTACAAAAACATCACATTTGTTCGTCCTATCGGACCGCCGTCGGTCGTAACCATGATGCTTTCATAGCCTTTGAGCGCGTTAATGATCGCCAGCATGACAATCATCTGCATAACAGGGCCGAGCATCGGAATCGTAATATACCGGAACTGCTGCCATCTGCCCGCTCCGTCCAGCGAAGAACTCTCATATACGTCCTGCGGAATGTTCTGAAGCCCCGCCAGAAACAGCAGCATATAGTTCCCGAGCGCTCCCCATACGGAGACTAATATGACGCTTAGCATCGCGTAATCGACGCCCAGCCAATCGATCGGCGCACCGATGACRTTATACTTCATAAGAAACTGATTCAGAATGCCATTATACGAATTGAAAATGGTGAAAAAAACGACTGCCATAACGGCCGTGCTTATAATCGTCGGCATGAACAGCAGCGCTCTCAACACGCCGCGCCCTTTGAGACCCCGATTCAGAATAATAGCCAGCAGCAGTGCCAGAGGCAGCGACAGAGCCAGCTTGCCTCCGGCATAAATGAACGTGTTCAGGACAGAGTCCCAATACTCGTGATCCTTCCATATTCGAGCGAAGTTATCCAATCCGATGAATCGCTCCGCACCGTAGCCCTTGTAGTCGTAGAACATATATCTCATCGCCCAGACAATCGGGTAGATGCCAAGAACGACGGTTAGAATAAAGCTCGGCAACAGGAAGCTGTACGAGAAAGCGAGATGTTTGGCTTTATTCATATCCGGTTTCACTCCTTATCAGGTACAACAACGTTCTTTATTTGGCGAACTTGCCAGCCAGCGTTTTCGGATCGAAGTTTGGATCCGGCTCGGCTTTCACTTCGCCATTCTTAACCGCCTGAGCCAGCGCCTCATTATAGCGCCCATTTAAATCTTTGATGATTGCGTCAAGATCGCCGCCGCTAACCATGTATTTGAAGAACGCATCGTCTGACTTCGTCCCTTGAACCGCTACGACCGGATAGACTGGCCATACGCCGTCATATTGGTTTGGCAAGAAACCTTCGATACCGTTCACCTTAGGCGTCGCGGCAACCTCGCTGACCGAAGGCACCATGGATATTCCGAAGCCCTTCTCCTGATACTGCTGCAGCAGCGATTCCGAGTACATATAAGACATGAACTTCCATGCGGCTTCCTTCTTCTTCGTCTTGGAGCTTATAGCGAGCCATTGTCCGCCCAAGAAACCCGATGCGCCGTTAAAGCTGCCGTCAATCGAAGGCACAGGCGCCGCAGCCCAGTCAATCTTCGCCGGGAATTGCGACGTGTAGACGCCCGCTTCGGCAGAGAAACTCAGATACATGCCGATCTTTCCTTCGGCGAACTGCGCGCGGAGCGGATCGATATCGAGCGATTCAACGCCYGGCAGCATGCTGCCGTCATCCTTGATTTGCTTGAACGCTTCAATAATCGGCTTAAAGTGGCTGAAGTCGTATTGAGCCGTCTTGAAATCGTAGCCGAAACCACCGTAGCCGCTTACTTCGGCGATGACGCGGGACGAGCGGCCGAGCGCGCTGCCCGGATTTTTGAAGTTTTGTGCGAAGCCGTATGCGCCGCTCTCCTTGCCAGCCGCCGTCAGTTTCTTAGCGACATCGACCAGTTCGGCTAATGTAGTCGGCGGTGCAGCAACTCCCGCTTTCGCGAACAGCTCCTTGTTGTAGATAAGGCGCATCGTCGTTCCGTAGTTAGGAAGGCTGTAGCGTTTCCCCTCAAAGCTGTTCAGATTCGGCATCTCAGGGAATTTCCCCTTAAGCTCATCCGATAAGAACTCATCAATCGGCGCCAAGTAACCTTTTTTATAAAACGTTTGAATCGTATTTTCCTTCACGCGGATGACATCCGGCGGCTCTGACGTTTGGAACGACATATCGAGCGCCTGGTCGAAATCATCGCCCTTGATGACTAGATCGACCTCGATATTATCGGTGTTCGCGGCATTGAATTCGTCGACCATTTCTTTAATAAATTCCGAATCATGGCGGTCGCCTGTCCAGTAGCTGATGACCGTTTTTTCGCCCGACCCGCTTCCTCCGCTTTCGGTTCCGCTGTTCTCTTCCGCCTTGTTGCTGCCGCAAGCTGCCAGGCTGCTCGCCATGACGAGAGCGGCTAGTGTTATTAGCAATCTCTTTTTCATATTTGTATTGCCTCCCTTTTTTTCGTGCTAGAAGCTCCTGTTAGGTGTTGACACTTTTTATTATAGAGGCGCACGTCCTGCGGCATAATGCGGTAAACCGCACATGAAGGGCAGATTTCTTCATCTCTTTGCATGATCGCACACGAAAACTCACGCAAGTTCAAACTTTGCAAAAACAGCTCCTTACCGGCCATAACCGGAAGAAGCTGCATAACGATCGATCGTCCTGAGCGCTTAGCTCCCCTTACCCTTTGCCCTGCTCAAGGTCAAGCGGCTCGTCGGCGATACCTGTGCTGTATATTTTGAATTCGGATGGCGTCATGTTCGTATGCTTCTTGAACGCGTCGCTGAAGTAGCGTCTATGCTCGTAACCGATAAGCTGGGCGATCTCCTGCACTTGATAGCCGGCAATCAATAGATCTTTTGCCCGTTCCATACGCTGATGGATGACGAATTGCTGGAAGGAGATGCCGAGCACCTTCTTGAACACATTCGAGAAATAACCCGCGCTGATGTTGAACCTCTTTGCGCAATGCTCCAACGATAAGTCCACATGCAGGTTGTCGCAAATATAATCCTTTGCCTCATAGATCAGCTTGCTCGTTTCGTCGGACCGCTCCTGCCGTGTCCAGCCGCAAGCCTCCTCGCACAGACCTTGGACCATTTCCCGCATCTCCACAAAGGTCGAGCTAACCCCAGCCCTCCCGGACAGCCATCGCTTCTCAAGCTCATGCACCTTCGCCCCCGGGAACAGCTCCTGCATCGTCCGACAAATCTTCGCCGACAGCTCGAAGCAGAGACTCTCGACATGCTGGGGAGCCGGCAGCGGCTCGCTCCCCAGCATATCGTTGAAGATTCGCTCCAATAACAACCGGCATTTGCCGCTGTTGCCTGACTTCAGCGCGAACAGCAGCTCCTGCTCCGCTGCAAGCGAATAGTTCGGAAGCAGGCTGAGTCCTTCGCCCCCGCCCGACACGACCTTATAGCTTGTCACCCCGTTGCCATCGGTATAGAAATGATAGGATAGCGCGCTGACTGCCTGCTGATAAGCGCTCGGCAGCTCTTGAATGGTCTCGACGCATAGCCCAACTCCGATCGAAATCGTGGAATGCGTATACTGCTGCGTATTCTGCCGGCAAGCTTCCGAGATACTTTCCGCTTCCTTGTTGTCTCTGCAATTCATGATGCAGACGAACCGGTTCGACGCTTCCCGGAAGACAACGCCCTTCGTCCGCTGAGAGACGGTCTCCTCCAGCACGTTCTTCAGACTGAAGCGCATCAGCTCAATCTCGCGCACCGGCCTTTCCATATATTTCTCCATAAAATGATCGAATTCCACAACGAAGACGTTGAAGTGAGCTTGCTCAAGCTCGATGCCGAGCTGCTTCCATTGCTGCACCGCCTTCTCTGTACGGAAAGGATGGTGAATCAGCAGCGACAGATGCTCCTGCTGAAGCATCGGCAAGCTTCGCCTGCGTTCCATTTCCAATTCGCGGCGTCGCTCTCTTTCCTCCCGCTCTTCAAGCAATGCCTGCTTTGCATTCAATACCGTCTTCACGATCTCATCAACCGAGAACGGCTTCTTCAGAAAATCGAACGCGCCCAGCCGAATCGCCTGCTGCGCATATGCGAAGTCGGTGTATGCGCTCAAGATAATGACTTTGGTGGCAGGGGCGGCAGCCAGTATCGCTTGCGTCATGGCAAGCCCGTCCATCCTTGGCATGCGGATATCGGTCAACACAATGTCGGGTTTCGTCTCCTCGACCAATCGAATGCCTTCTTCTCCGTCGAGCGCCGTTCCCGCGAACTCAATGCCGTGTTCCGTCCAAGGAGGCTTCCGCGACACCATCTCGACTACGCTGCGAATATCGTCGATGACGACGAGTTTAATCTCGGTTCCGGTTTCATTAGCCATGCCACTGAATCTCCCCTCTCCGCATCGGAATCCACAAGTCCGTCCTCGTTCCGCCCTCTGCTGGACTGCTAAGCTCCATCCTTGCCTCGTCCCCGTAATAAAGGCTCAGCCGATTGGCTATGTTGTACAGCGCGAAACCTTTTCCGGATGGTGATTCACCTAGCGTCTTCATCCTTTCGTTTACGAGCAGAGGATCGATGCCCGATCCGTTATCCTGAATAACGATATGCAGCTTGCCTCCGTCTTGCCCTACGTCTACTGTAATCTCGCCCCCAGTACGTCTGTCTTGGAAGCCGTGCTGGATACTGTTCTCCACGATCGGCTGCAGCACGATCTTCGGGACGTAATAGGTGAGCAGCTGAGGGTCCGCGATATGGACCTCATATCGAAAAAGTTCCTCATAGCACATGCTTTGGATGGCGCAATATTGCTCGACATGAGTCAACTCGTCCTCCAGCGTATTCCAATCCTTCCCGCCGCTGAGACCAAGCTGGAACATCGTCGACAGAGCTAGAATCATCTTGTTCACTTCCTCGTTCTCGCCCATCTCGGATTTGCAATAAATCGTATTCAGTGTGTTATATAGAAAATGAGGCTCCATCTGCGCGGTCAACGCCCGCATCTCCGCTTCCCGCTTGCCCGCCTCGCTCGTTCTCACGTCTTGAATCAGACGATTAATCTCATCCAGCATGCGGTTGAATTGAAAGCCTACCTGCGCAACCTCATCTCTTGACTTGCTCTCGAAGCGGACGGTCAGCCTGTTGTCCTCGACCTCGCGCATGAGACGCTGCAGCCTGTGGAGCGGCCGGACRAGCAGCCCCGTCAGCTTGCTTGATACAAGCCATGCCGCCGCCAGGAACAGCAGCATCAGATAAATCGTCGTTTGTTGCACGTCCTTCATCTGTTCGAGCAGCTTGTCCTTCGACCTGATGCCGAACAACAGCCAATAGTTCACCGTTGAGGAGCGGGAATAATTGACGAGATACTCCGTCTTGTCGAAGTTGTGGAAGAATGCGCCCTGAGTATCGTCCGTCACATTGCGAAGGAACGGCTCGTCCTTGCGCATATTATGCTGAGCGGACCACGAAGTTCGCATCACCTCGTTGCCCGTGGAATCCACAATGAAATAGCTCCCTTCCTTCTGGGAGGAGCCTTGATTCATCATACTAATCAGTCCGCTTTCGCTGACGTTGACGATGAAATAAACGTTCGTATTAGAGAGATTATCCTGCGTGCCTTTCGTTACGAAGCTGAGGACGCGGCTCTCTCCCGTGAAGAAGACGTCGGTATGCCCTCGCAGCCACAGACCGCCGGTATTGTCCTTGGCCAAATAATATAAATTGGATTCATAGAAAGATCGATTTGGAGAACGTCTTTGAGATAAATGGTAGAAATCGCCGATCGGCGTCGCAATCAGAATGCTCTCGATAAGCGGCTCGTTGAACATCGCCTGCGAGAACTGATATTGCATTTCGGAGAGGTGAACATAATAGTTGGCAATATTATTGCTTTGTACGTCTTGCATTAATAGATTGTAAGAGTCGCTCAGCATAATGGAGCGAACGGACTTCGATACGCTGTACAGCTTGTCATCCAGCAGTTGGGTCGTCTTGCTAACCGATTCGCGGCTGGAGGCGAAGGCGTTGCGCTGAAGCTCCTTCGACGCAATGAGGTAGGAAGTCGTTCCTACGATTCCGATGGCAAGCGCGATGAGCAGCAGAAACGCAATGCTGATTCGTTGCCTGAACGAAAAGCCGTAATACATATCAGCTACCGATGACTTAACATGCTTAACCCACGATATCGTCAAGTTCTTCACACCTCCCGCTTGCGAACCATTGTACATGATGAAATGCTGTTTCGTAAATTTATTCCTGCATCGATAATGGATAACGGACAAAATAGCTGCTTAAACTTCCTATCGACTGATTTCGGTGCGCTAACGGACAAAAGCAACACTAAGATGGCCAATGAATACTGGTTTAGTTAAGTAAGTTCCTGTAACAATCCGTCATGTCCATTAGAAAATGAATGTAGCGCTAATTGATCGCTAAGCGTTCATAGTGTCCATAAAAAAAAGACGCCTAGCCGGAAGCCCTAACCC
>NZ_JBFRGE010000114.1:0-14268 GCF_052115185.1 Paenibacillus sp. 2TAB19
CCCATTCCCATTCACCAAACTAGCCCGTTTAGTTGCCTGATATCGAACTAAACAGGTGGCTCGCTTGGTATAAGACTAATTAGTTGCCTAGAATGACACTATTGCGGATTAGCTGACTTTTGGAGCGTACCGCCTCATGCCGTGTAGGAGCTTACCTCCCATTTCGAGCTCCATAATTTCCTAAACAACGAAGAATAACCCCGCAAAGCGCTTAATCAACGCTTTGCGGGGTTATTCATTTACCATCGTTCACCGGCGGCTCGTTACACCTATTCCGTTGCAGTTACTGCAACGGAACGGCCCATTTCCCCCTCATTCGCACACCGTCTCCACCAGCTCGTACATCGCGTTGCGCACCTCAAACCGCTCCTTTTATCCCGAATGCTCGTTATAATGGCAGTATACACTTATTTCCGCGCGGCATGTAATAGTCACCTCGCGCTTTGGTTGATTTTGTGGAAACAATAAGATAGACTCGTTGAACGGCGGTATACGGCCATTTAGCAAATAATGAGCATATCCTGATATTTCAAATATCATTCATCCATCATTAATTATCATTAATAGCAAGGTTAGGAGCGTGGCTTCATTGAGCAAAGAGCAAGACTGGGCTAGCGAGCAGCAGAGAGTCGACGAGATTACGTCCATCATCGAAGAGCGAATCGCCAAAATCGAGGAGGAAGTCGGCTTCGTGCGCAAAGACGTCGTAGAAATGCGGCGCGAGTTCTGGGATGAGGTCACGATGAACTTTATGGAAGAGGTTGACCTTGGGGAAACGTCCATTAGTATGCGGCAGCAATCCGAGGTATTGTTCGAGAGGGAGCATCGGCACAAAAATACGGCAGTAGAAATTAAGAAGCTTCGCAAGCTGCTGCAGTCGCCATATTTCGGCCGAATCGACTTCGCCGAGCACGGAAGCGAGCCGGAGCGTATCTACTTGGGCATTGCGTCCCTGCTTGATAAGGACGACAACGAATTTCTAATCTACGATTGGCGTGCGCCGATCTCGAATCTATATTACGACAGCACACCCGGTCCTGCTTCCTATCGCAGCTTAAACAGCGAGATCGAAGGCGAGCTTACTCTCAAAAGACAGTTCGGCATTCGCGACGGCAAAATCCGGTTCATGTTCGATACGGGCATAACGATCGGCGACGAATTGCTGCAAGCCGTTCTGAGCCGCAGCGCAGATAGCCAGATGAAGAGCATCGTCGGGACGATTCAGAAGGAGCAGAACCGCATTATTCGCGATGACCGCAGTCAGCTTCTCATCGTTCAAGGAGCCGCGGGCAGCGGCAAGACGTCGGCTGCCCTTCAGCGCGTTGCTTATTTGCTCTACAAATATCGCGGGCAGATCAGCGCCGATCAAGTCGTTTTATTTTCGCCGAACCCGATGTTCAATAGTTATGTGTCCACCGTATTGCCGGAGCTCGGCGAGGAGAATATGGTGCAGGCAACATTCCAGGAATACTTGGAGCGCCGGCTCGGGCACGAGTTCAAACTGGAGGATCCGTTCGAGCAGCTCGAATACGTGCTCTCGTCGGCAGCCGAGCCGGGTTACGATGCCCGCATGGAAGGCATTCAATTCAAGTCTTCCGATCAATTCATGCAATTAATTACTTCCTATAAGGAATTGCTGCTGCATGAAGGAATGATCTTCAAATCCATCCCTTTCCGCGGCAAAGCGGTCATTACCGCAAGTCAATTGAAAGGAAAATTCTATAGCTACGACGGATCGATCACGCTGGCGAACCGTCTCGCTCTGCTGCGCGACTGGGTGCTCAAGGCTGTTGCCAAGCTTGGCAAGGAGCAGTATGGAGAGTTATGGGTCGAGGAGCAAATCGAATTGCTCGATCAGGATCAGTATCAGCAGGCGTATGAACGGTATCTAGCCCTGACGGGCGGCGACGAGGATCCATCATCATCGGATAATACGATGAGCGAACGGGACATTATGGCCCGCATGGTCGTGAGCAGCAAGCTGAAGCCGCTTCGCAAGTGGGTTAAGGCGCTTCGTTTCGTCGATACGACGAGCCTCTACTGCGAGCTGTTCCGCAATAATTCACTTGCGAGCCGCTTAGTTGGCGATGTGTCATTGCCGCCTCGCTGGCATGAATTAAGCAGCCAAACGATTAATCGCATTAAAGAGGGCGAGCTGGCTTATGAGGATTCCACGCCTTACTTGTACTTGCGCGAGCTCATGCTCGGCTTCCACTCGAACAACGGCATCCGGTACGTATTCATCGATGAAGCGCAAGATTACTCGCCGTTCCAGCTCGCCTTCCTGCGGCGGTTATTCCCGCGGGCGAAGATGACGGCGCTGGGCGACTTCAATCAAGCGATCTACGCCCACTCCTCCGCCTTGCAGGATGCAGGACCGCTTTATGCGCTGTACGGACCCGAGCAGACGGAGCTGATCTCGCTCACCCGCAGCTATCGCTCGACGCAGGAGATCGTTCAGTTCACGCGCGGCATGGTGCCGGGCGGCGAACATATTGTGCCATTCAACCGCAGCGGCGAGAAACCTGCCGTCACGCTCGTGAAGGAACGTTCGATTCTGCACGAGTCGCTGGCTGCCGATGTTCATAAGTTAATCGACCAAGGGTATGAATCCGTCGCGATCATATGCAAGACGGCCAAGGAAAGCGAGGCAGCCTTTAAGGTGCTTAAAGATTTGCTGCCTGTTGCGCCAAGGCTCATTAAGAAGACGACGCCGAACTTCGAGAAAGGCGTGCATATTATTCCCGCTTACTTGGCGAAGGGCGTGGAATTCGACGCCGTCCTCATTTATAACGGTTCGAAGAAACAGTACTCCCGCGAGAGCGAACGCAAGCTGTTCTATACGGCATGCACGCGCGCGATGCACCTGCTCCATATTTACGCCATCAGCAAGCTGACGCCATTCGCCGCTTCGCAGCCGGACGACACTTACGTCCGAGTCGAGGTGCGGGAAGAGGCTGCAGCCGCCGGCAATCCAGGCTTGGTATAACAGGCATGAACAAAAAAGGCCCTTGGACCGCGATTCGCGCTCCAAGAGCCTTTCTTGTTGTCTGGTTTACTGGACTAGCTGACTATAGAGCATTCTTCCAACAAACTAGCTATTACTTTTACCCATTTTGCCGATTTTGTGTAAGTACCGACTCACAAATCCTCCAAAAATTCAATTCTGCGTCGGTACTACCCCGTGCAACAGAATCAATGATACTGCTGACACGGTGCTTCATAACTAATTCTAATAAGTATAGCGTCCCCTTCCATTCGCCTTCAACATGCTCTCGAAAGCGTAGACAGCAGCAGAAGCCACTTCAATATCTTGGGCGCTCGTGCCCCCGCTGACGCCGATCCCCCCGACAATTCTCCCTTCGCCGATCAAAGGAATCCCCCCGCCGAGAATCACGAGTCTACCTTCGTTGGTTGTATTAATCCCAAACGTAGGACCGCCTGGGAGAGCGGATTGCGCTAGATTAGCTGTCGGCATCTGCATCGCCACACTCGTCCAAGCCTTGTTCTGTGAAATATTAATACCCGCGATTCTTGCATTGTCCATACGGTGAAACATGATCAGATTCGCGCCTTCATCGACGATTGCAATATCACAGTTAAGCCCCATTTGCCGCCCTTTTTGCTCCGCGACCTCAGTCAATCGCTTTGCAATATCCAATGTCATTCTGACCATATCACACAACTCCTTGTTATGAAGCTCAGCACGATGCAACATGCACCGTCATTCTAACTGCATGATATGGTCATTCCCCCAGAAAGGTGAGCGTCATTTGCTCCATAAAATCTCTGATCCGGCATGATTCTTTGAATCAAGCGTAAACGGCTATCGCCGTCCTCTATAGTGTGGTTTTATCGTACGGCTATCCTATATTCTACTCCACAAATACAAACGTACCGAAATGCTTTGATAAATGGAAGTGGATCGCGCCTGTCGGCGACCATGCCCAGAAGTGGCGGTTGCCTTGCTTATCATCGTCGATCCGGTACATGTTACAGCGCCACTCCGAGCCAACGGCCGGCATATAGTCGAAATTCGACAACGGGATATACAGCTCGCATGCCCAAGCTCCATCATCCCCGGATACAACGGTTGTACGCAATCCGTCCGCATCCCACTGCTTGTTGACATCGATATTCCCTTCACCGTCATTACCGATCATCGCGTCATACACGACGTTGTTAGGGCTGACGACAAATTCCCTGTACAGCTGGCCTTGGGTGGTATCATCGAGAAAGATCTCTACAACATCCTCTTGATACAGAGGCGCATCCCTCTCCGTCATCGTCGATACAACATGGTCGTCCTCGCAATCGAAACGAACCATGATCGCTTCCTGCGACCAGCACGCCTTAACCGTCGTGCGCAGTCTCGCTTGTTCCCCATCCACCACTTGCACAAGGGAAACGGCCTCCAGCTCGGTCCATTGCACCGATTCAATCGTTCCCTCTACCTTCCTGCAGTTATATCGCATCGTCCTGCTCCCTTCGGCGGTATCATCATAATATGCCTAATTATACCATCATTCAGGTTTCCCTTTTCGTAAAAATTCACTTATTACATAGAGTCATAGACTTATAAACAAGCCATCCTTCATCTGCGGAATAGTGTATAGCATTACGAGCATAGGGGAGTGAAGTCTTATCAGAACGTACAAAGCTTGTCTACTAGGAAGAAACGAGGTGCCGCCGGTTCGGACGAATGCAACGGGAACCGCTTTTTTCCGTCTCAACAGAGCGGGTACCGAGCTCAGATTCCAGCTAGTCGTCCGCAATATCGCCAAAGTCACGGCAGCTCACATTCATCTTGGTCAAAAAGGTGTGAACGGACCCGTTGTTGCCTTCCTGTTCGGACCGAATAAGTTCGGCATTTCCGTCAGACGCGGCGTCGTTCGCGGCGTTCTTACGGCTGCGGATTTAGTCGGACCCTTGTCCGGACAAACAATTGCTGACTTGATTACCGAGTTTAATGCCGGCAACGCTTATGTGAATGTGCACACGATCCAGAATCCGAACGGAGAAATACGCGGTCAGGTCAAAAAAGTGTAGTTTTTCGCTATACAAACATGAACAACAAAAAAAAAGACRAGCCCAGCGGCTCGCCAGGCTGTCGAGACTTTCTCGACAGTCTGAGGCACATCCCCTCAAGGATGTGCCTTTTTGTTGCATTCATCACGTTAATAAACCTGCAATAATGCAAATATGTAATTAAATATAATTAAGTGATAGGTTATGCAGTAATTCTCTTTCCTTCACTGTCTTTAAATTGTTGTACAATTATCATGATGAGATCAATAAGCAGCCAAATACCAAAGCCGCCAATCGTAATAATTTGCAAAATAGCCGTACCTATCTTGCCCACGTAAAAACGGTGAATAGAAAAATACCCCAGAAATATACAAAACAATAACGTAGCAACAAAGGATTTAGAACTCTTTTCCACACTTCATCCTCCTAAATATGATATATTACACCATTAATCATTATCGTCGTGAAATGAATATTTTGTCAATGATTTCTTTATCCACTAGATTCTAAACATCTAGAACGCGAAAAAGCACCCTGAAGGGCGCTCTCCGCAACTACCTATCTATATCCATCCAACTCCACTGCTCCGTCTCCAGCCTTAAGCCTCACATAAACCGTCGTACCCAAACCTAGCTGAGACGTTATAGACAATCCGTAATCATCTCCCGCATACAGCTTAATACGTTCGTTGACGTTGAACAATCCGTAGGAGCTTCCGCTGCCTAGGCTATTCTCGCTTTGCGGCTCAGCCGGTTCGGTGAGAAGATGTCGCGCCCGTTCCTCTTCCATGCCAATTCCGTTATCGGATACCGTGAAGAGGAGATCGCCGTTATCCTCCTTCGCGGAAATTACGATTGTGCCCCGCTTCCCCTTCGCCTTGCGAATGCCATGAAGCAGCGCGTTCTCAACGATCGGCTGCAGAATCAGCTTCGGCATTTGATGCTCTTCCACTCCCGGCTCGAGTTCCAGCTTGAATTCGAACGTATCCGGGAATCGGCTTTGCTGAATTTCCAGATACACCTCCGCAAGACGCAGCTCATCTTCCACGCTGACGATGTTTTTGCCTTTATTGAGACTTAACCGGAAATATTTCGCCAAGCTGTCGATCATCCCGCTAATATCGGTTGCGCCCTTGCCGATCGCGATCCAATTGATCGTATCGAGCGTATTGTACAAGAAGTGCGGGTTAATCTGAGCTTGAAGCGCCTGAAGCTGCGCCTCCCGCTCATGGATCTGAGCTTTGTACTTCTCTTCGACAAGCGTTCGCACGCGAAGAATGAGATGGTCGACGCTTCGCTCGAGCATATGGAAATCGCCGTTAACAGGCGACAGCTCGTTCAGGCTCTCCGACCCCTCCTTGCGAATAACGGTAATGACATGATTCACCCGGCGATTCATCCCGCGCACGATAATAGCGAGCAGCACGAATGGCAGAATAAGAAACAGCGCGACGTATTCAAGAAGCGACGTCCACTCCGAACGCTGCGTCAGCTTCAGCGCTTGAGGCGACAGCTGGGATTCGGTACCCTGCGCAACCAGCTTCCAGCCGGTTGGGTTCAGCGTCGTGAACATAACGTCATTGGCTTCCCCATCGAGCTTCAGCGTGCTGCTGCCCTGGTCTCCTTGCTTTAATACGCCCTCGATGGCAGCATCAATCGAAGCCCCGATCTTCTCCCGATCAGGATGATAGACGATAGATCCTGCCTCATCCACGAGATATACTTGCGTACCCGGCGCAAATTGCAGCGCCGATAATATATTCGACACCAAGCTTTCCTTCACATCGATCATGAGCACGCCTGACACGTTGTCATAGTGATCCGGATCCCTCAGCATACGGGCAGAGGAGAAGATGCGGGCGTTGCCCGCTTCTAAGTACGTTTCCTCGTACGCCCCTGTCCACACGATGCCGCCGTTGCCTTCGATAATGCCGTCATACCAAGGCCGCTCCTTCAAGCTGTCCAACGTAAAAAAATTGATTCGCTCGCCAGCATACAGCTTCGACTTGTTCACGAACAAGCGCACATGGAATACGTCGGAATTGGACTGCACGGTATCGACCAAATACCTTAAATCCTTGATCACCTGCATCTGAATGCCGATCGAGGCATCATCCGTTCTCGCGGAAAGGTAAGAATGGAGATTCGTATTCATGAAAGCGGCATTGCTAATATCCTCGATATGCTCCAGCCGATAAGCGAGATTGCTGCCCGCTTGCTTCAGCGCCTGCTGGGTTGTCCGCACGATTTCACTCTTCAGAATGGCAGCAGAACGCTCGTAATAGCCGTACAGGAAGACGGCGGCCGGAACGACGATCAGAAGCAGATAAGCAATAAGCCAAGGGCGGGGAATCGAAAGGCGGTGAGCAAAACGCCGGATCGATCCCGTCGTTTCACTCCCGCCGCTTTCCCTTTTGACAGACCTGCGGTTTCTATACATAGTTGTCCCTATACACGCTCGGCGTCACCCCAGTCGCCTTCTTGAACAGCTTTGTGAAATAGCTCGGGTCGGTATAGCCGATCGCATGGCATATATCATAAGATTTATATTGCGKATCACGAAGCAGCTCTTTCGCCTTGTCGATGCGCACCTGCGTCAAATACTCGCCAACCGTCTGCCCCGTCTCTTGTTTAAATAACAGACTTACATAAGTCGGCGTTAGAAACACCGCCTTGCCGATATCGGCCGCGGTCAAGTCGCCGTTCGCATAGTTCTGCTCGATGACGGCTCGCACCCGCTCCACTAGATTCGCTACCTTGCCCGTCCGCTTCTCGCCAATCCGCTCGCATGCCGCGAGCAAATAAGCTTCAAGCAGCTGGCACATCTCGCCCAGCGTTTCCTTATCGGATAACGCTTTCCATAAGGATGCCTCCGCCTGCTCCAGCTCCGGTGACTGTACGCTCAGCTCCATGAGCAGCTGCCCCACGGTAAGGACTAGCTGCTGGCAGACGTTGAGTCCATATTTCAGCCCATCCCGCCGGTTACGGCTCAGGTCACTGAAAATAAGACCTAGCACCTCGCGCAGCCGCTCGCCTTCAGCCGCTTTCAAAGCCGATACGAGCTGCTCGTTATGAACGAGATCGTATTTATTGATACCGCCCGTATCTGTCACCGAGCTCTCTAAGCTATCCATCGTAATGATGCGGTTTTTGCCCAAATACCATTTATGATCGGCTGCTTCGCGCGCTTGCTTGTACGCGGAATTTAGGTCGGACAGAGCCGATACGCGGTCGCTAATGCCAATCGTAACGCCAATCTTCAAGTAACGCTCCAGATTGCCGCGAATATCGCCGGCAAGCGCGAACAATGCCTCCGACGCGTCCGAAGCAAGCTCCCCCTCCGCACGCAGGATGCCAACGAACTCGCCGCCACGATGCTCGATCACATACCCGCCAACGTACGTATCGATCAGTTCCTGACATATATTCAGAACCCCATACCAAAGCAATTGGCGATCCCGTTCGGTGCGGCTGCCCATTACGTCCGCAAGGTCGTCAACGGAGATAACAATGACCCAATAACAAGCCCTTACGGGTAACCGCAAGCCAAGAAATTCGATCCGCTCGCCAAGCTCCGCATGCGGGATGCCATTCCCGATCAGCGACAGCAAAAACTTCTCGCGCAGCAGTGGCATGCCCTCTTTCAGCTTCTCGAGCAGCTCCTGCTTATGAAGCTGCTCCGCCCGCTCGGCATCCAGCTCGGCTACTACCCGCTCAATGACCGCGCTAAGCTCCTGCAGATTAACCGGCTTAAAAATATAATCAACGGCGCTAACCTTCATCGCCGACTTCAAATAATCGGCATCGTCGTGGCCGCTCACAAAGATGATTTTGCATGCCGGATACCGCTCCGCAATTTGCCGCGACAGCGTGATGCCGTCCATATTCGGCATCCGAACATCCGTCAGGATCAGATCGGGCTGCTCCCTCCCGATCATCTCCAGCGCGACATCCCCGTCATCTGCCTCTCCCATTACTTCGATCCCGTAGGACGTCCAGTTGAAATAGGAGCGTAAGCCCGTTCTGACCGTCGGTTCGTCGTCAACGATTAGCAATTTATACATCGCTCTGTCCTCCTTCCCCCATCATTCGCACCACAAGCATTACTTGCCGATGAACTTAACCCCTTGCTGTTCCAAAATAGCATGCAGCTTATCCATCGATACGTCTCTCATAGCCGCCTCAGCATCTTCACTGTCCAACGATACAGCAGCCGCAACACCAGCGGCCTGGCCCAGCGCATAACAAGTCGCTTGCACGCGCATCGAGGACATCGCGACATGCGTCGCGGCGATCGCTCTGCCCGCTACAAGCAGATTGTCGATCGCGGCTGGCACCATACAGCGGTACGGAATATCGTACCCGCTAATCTTGCGCTCATCCGTCGTTTTCTTCGCATCGGGACTATGAATGTCGATCTCGTAATTCGTCTGCGCGACCGCATCCGCGAATCTGGTCCCGGACACGACGTCATGCTCGTTCAGCGTATACAGCCCTTCGATTTGGTTCGTCTCCCTGACGCCTGTCTGCGGAGCAATATGGGAGATCGCATAATTCTCGAATCCCGTTCTCTGCAAATAATGGGCGATCGAGTACACTTGCCGAAGCGCCTCTGTCTCCGCGTAATTAACTTCTTCTATTTTAGCGCCGTTCGCCTTCACGCGCGACATATTGACAAGAAGCACGCCATCGTCATTTTGCTCCCAGTACAGTCTCCGCCCTTGCGGCAGATCGGATACGTCTTCATAACGGTAGCAGCCTTCCGGCAGGATTGGCGTTACGGGCTTACCCGTATTTTGCATCGTGAACATAAGCGTCATCGGCTGCGTCAGGCCGTCCTCTTCCCTGCCCGTGTGATAAGGAACGCCAGCATCGATCGCTACCCGCGCATCGCCCGTGCAATCGATGAACCGCTCCGCCTCGAATGCCCGCAGCCCCTCGCGAGTCGATACGATAACCGCGCGGATTCGGCTRCCTTCCCGAATCGTTCCAATGAATTCGCAGTGGAAATACACCTGCACCTGTTCCTTCTTCATCTTCTCGTTCAAATACTGACGCACAATGAACGGCGAATATTGAGGAGCGATCGATTCATCATGCCCCTTAGGCAAGTAATCCGCCAAGATTTCCGAGATGATCTCGCGGTAGATGCCGGTTACGTTGCCTACGGGCATGAAGATGCTGACGTTAGCGAGCGTACCCATGCCGCCAAGCTGCGCCGACTTCTCCAGCACGATAACCTTCTTGCCGCAGCGTGCTGCGGCAATAGCAGCAGCCGTACCCGCTGGACCGCCCCCGATAACGATTACGTCCGCATGCGCATGCGTTTCAACCTTGCGTTCGAATGCATAATTCACGTTGTTCATTATAATCTCTCCCCAGATCATTGGAATGAAGGAAGCGGCGAGCGCTCTCCCTGACCGCCGCCGCTTATCCCATTATTTCGTCGTAACATACCAGTCGTTGATTTCCTTCGAGCTCGCTTCCGCTCCTGCTGCCTTATACTTCGCTTGGAATGCTTCCAAGCCGTCCAGCGTTTCCGCGCCAGCGATCAATTTAATCGTATAATCGCCAACCATCGATTCCAGCTGCATGTTGTTCTTCGCGTAAGTTGGCATGTACGGCGCCACGCCAAGCTTGTTCTGAATTTTCACATCATCCGATTGTTTATTATTGATAAAGTCGAACGCTTCGAACATGACCGGGTTTTTGCGGACGCGCGCTTGCCAGTATTGCGGATATTTCTCCTCATCCGTTCCGGCCATGTAGTTGTTTGCCAAGTTGCGCTCATCCGTGAAGATTGGAAGAATCGGCGTGTACGCGCCATCCTCAACCGTATAGTGCGTACCTTCCACACCGATAGCCATCGTCTTGAACGTCTCCTCTTCCAAGCTTGCATTGATCCATTTGATCGCATCCTCAGGATGCTCGGATGCCTTCGGGATGAACGTTAGGCGGTCGAAGCCCGCGTTCGCCGCGAAGCCTGCCTCGTCTGCCGGACCTTTCAAAGCAGGAATAAAGGAGAACTTCGCATCAGGCAAGTTTTTCGTCATCGTATCGGAAATCGTCGGGATATCGGCCCAGTGGACGATGATCGCTCCGGCTTTGCCGCCTGCGAACTTCTCCTTCGCCGTTGCATCCTTATTCGCTACGAATTCTTTGTCGAGCAGACCTTGCTTGTAAAGATCAGCCATATATCCGATGTAATCCTTATAGGAAGGATCGAGCACCCGCGGGACAAGCTGACCGTCAACGTCATTCCATGTGTTCGGCAGGCCGAAAGCGCCTACGATATTGTCGAGCATCGGAAGGTCGCCGCGGATCGTCAGCGGTACGTTATACTCGCCATTGCCGCCTGGATCTTTCTCCTTAAACGCTTTCAGAACAGCGGTCAATTCATCCGTTGTGGTAGGCATTTGCAGATTCAACGTTTCCAGCCAGTCCGTCCGGATCAGAATACTCGCATTGACCGGATACGTAATGGAAGTCGGGATCGCGTACAGCTTGCCGTCCACCTTAAGCGCATCCATCGACTGTTGCGAAATCGCGTTTTTGATATTAGGACCGAACTCTTCGATAAGCGGCGTTAGGTCGACAAGCGCCCCTTTTTGCGCATAATCCGAATATAAAGCCATGTCGCTGTAAGAAGTAACGAGATCATACCCCTCGCCGGAAGCCATAATCAGATTCAGCTTCTCTGCCCACTTGTCTTGCGGAAGCATATCATACTGCACCTTGTAGCCCGTTTTCTCTTCCAGCAGCTTCGCTACAGGGTATGTGTTGTAATCTTCATTCTGCCAAACGTTAAGCCGTTTCAGCTTCACCGACGACGGACCGGATGCTGCTTGGTTGCCGTCATTTCCTGATTTGGTGTTATTCTCATTGCCATTGCCTGACGAGCAGGCGGCTAGACTACTTACCATAAGTACAGCAGCCAGCGTGATCATGACCCCTTTTAGACCCTTTTTCATAACGTGACCCTCCTGAATGTATTATTTATCATTAATTGTCCAGAAATGCTAGGCAGGTTCACTCTCATTCCGAACAAGTTAACGCACGCTTAGCATCAACACCAACTCAACCCTTGACCGAACCGATTAATACGCCTTTGATAAAATATTTCTGAAGGAACGGGTACACCAGCAAAATGGGAATCGTAGACGCGATAACCGTTGCCGATCTGACCCCTTCCGCCGGAACGTTCATCAGATCGTCCGCGCTCTTGTTAAGCGCCGAGGACGTATCTGCATTCATGACAATGTCCTGCAAATAAAGCTGAAGCGGCTTCAGCGACGAACTGTTGATGTAGAGCATCGGATTGAAATAATCGTTCCAATAATAGACCGCATAGAACAGTCCGATCGTTGCCAATACGGGACCGCTCAGCGGCAAGATGATGCGGAAGAGGATCGTGAAGTTGCTCGCACCTTCAAGCTTTGCGGATTCCTCTAGGCTGGATGGCAGACTCTCGAAATAGCTTTTGATAACGAGCATATTGAACACGCTAATTAACGCTGGCAGGATGAGCGAGCCCAAGCTATTGATTAAGTTCAGTTCGCGGATAAGCAGATAGTTCGGGATAATGCCTCCGCTGAACATCATTGTGAATATGAATAGGACGATCAGAATGCCCATACCGGGAAGCTCGCGCTTCGACAATGGATAAGCCGTCATCGCCGTAATGAGCAGCGACGCCAGCGTTCCGACTACGGCAACCAGTCCCGAAATAAACAAGGAATGAAGAAATTGATCGTTCGTGACGACGAACTTCATCGTATCGAGCTGGAAACCTCTCGGGAAGATCCCGACCTTGCCCGCTACAATTGCCCACTCCTCGCTGATTGCCTTGGACAATACATTGGCGAACGGCAGCAGCGTCATGAGGCCCATTAAGGTCAGAGCGAGATAAATGCCGCTGTCCAGCGCGTAGTCTCCGAATTTTTTGCCTCGCATGTTAACCCCCCCCTTACCAAATGCTTCTCTGCAAAAATTTGCGGCTGAGCATATTGCCGATCACGATTAGCAAGAAGCCGACCGCTGAATTGAACAGTCCGACTGCTGTGCTGAAGCTGTAATCCTGCTGCCCCAGACCCATACGGTACACGAACGTGCCGATGACATCGCCGCTCTCATAAACGAGCGGATTGTACATCGTTAAGATCTGCTCCGTTCCGGCCTCCAAGAGGCTGCCGATCCGAAGGATGAGCATGAGCATGATCGTAGGCAAAATGCCCGGGAGCGTGATCGAGAACATTTGCCGGATACGTCCCGCTCCATCGATCGCCGCCGCTTCATACTGTTCTTGCTCGATGCCCGCGATAGCGGCAATAAACACGATCGCATTCCACCCGATCTCCTTCCAGCCTGCCGTGAAAACGACGATGCTGCGGAAGAAGTTGTTGTCGGTCAGGAACGATATCGGCTCCCCGCCGAAGGATCGAATGATTTCATTGACGATGCCGCCCGAAGGCGACAGGATGTTCACGAATAACCCCGATATAATGACCCACGATAGAAAGTGGGGCAAATATATGATCGTCTGGATCGTCCGCTTGAAGAACATGCGCCTTACTTCGTTCAGCAGCAAAGCAATGACAATCGGTATCGGGAACAAAATCGTAATCTTGTATAAACTGATCAGCAGCGTATTAACGAGGACCTGCAAGAACTCATCGGAGTGCATGAGCTTCTCGAACTGCTGCAGCCCAACCCACTCGCTGCCTGATATGCCGCCGAAAATATTAAAGTCCTGGAACGCGATCACGACGCCGTACATCGGCGTATATTTGAACAATAGCAGGAAGATAATCCCCGGAATTAAAAGCGCGTACATATCGAGATTGCCGCGGATCAGCTTCCATCGGCGACCGCTCTGCTTCGGTCTTCCCGAGGCCTGCATCGTGTCTGCTTTACTCAACCTCATCACCTTCTTTTCTCTGTCGTGTCTTCATTGTAAAGAACGGGCCTAAAGCTGAGTAGYAGACAATCCTTTGATTTATGGTCGAATTCTATAGAGATTGCTGTAGTTGCTATATGCCTCGCCCATTCATAGAATCATACGCTTATGTGAATGTGCACACGATCCAGAATCCGAACGGAGAAATACGCGGTCAGGTCAAAAAAGTGTAGTGTTTCGCTATACAAATTTAACAACAAAAAGACGAGCCCGGCGGCCAATGTCATTAAGTTAAGGCGCAGGGCCAAAAATCAAGAACAAGAGCAGGTTATCGAAAAGATAGCC
>NZ_JBFRGE010000115.1:0-14217 GCF_052115185.1 Paenibacillus sp. 2TAB19
GCTTTCCAAAGAATGGAGGGAGCCGTACAGGCGGCTGAGCTCAGGCATCGCGTCATTTCAAACAATGTGGCCAACGCTGAAACGCCGCATTTCAAGAGGACAGAGGTACTTTTTGAAGAACTGCTGGAGCAATCGATGGGGGGCAATAGTCTCAATCGTTTTGCAGGCAGAACGACCGATTCCAGGCATATCCCGATTGGTATCGGGGGTTCTAACGTGCCAACTGCTAAAGTGGTAACCGATGAAACGACTTCTATGACGAACAGTGAAAACAATGTCGACATTGAACGCGAAATGTCGTTATTGGCGAAAAACCAATTGAGTTACAATTTTTATATCCAACAAATTAACCATGACGTCTCCATGATGCGAACTGCGATAGAAGGGAGAGGGTAGAGAGTGAAGCTTTCGACAGGATTTGATATTAATGCTTCTGCATTAACGGCACAGCGGTTGCGGATGGACGTTATTTCGTCAAATATCGCAAACGCTGAAACGACGCGTGCAAATTTCGTGAATGGTAAGTTCGAGCCGTACAAACGCAAGATGGTTGTCATGGAGCCTGTGAAGCAATCGTTCTCCAGCGTCCTTTCCCAACAAATGGGCAGCAATAGCTCCGTTGGACAAGGCGTGAAGGTGACCGAAATCAAAGAAGATCAGACACCGACCAAACTCGTGTATAATCCTACGCATCCAGACGCCGACGAAAACGGTTATGTACAAATGCCAAACGTTGACGTGATGAAAGAAATGGTCGATTTAATTGCGGCAACTCGTAACTATGATGCAAACATAACAGCAATAAACGCTTCGAAGGCCATGTTTGTCAAAGCGCTTGAAATTGGCAGGTAAGCAATGGAGTGAATTGAACTAGAATGGAGGGGTACTGATGATACAACCGATGTCGCTAAGCCAGATTCAACCGACGAAGCTAATCGAGACTAAATCGTTTAACAAGGCGACTCCGGCGGAGATGACACAATCGTTCGGCGAATACTTAAAAACGGCGATTGAAAATGTTAGTGCGCAGGAAAAAAATGTACATAAGCTTAACGATCAATATTTAGTCGGTCAGGTGGATGTGACGAAAGTCCTGATCGCTTCGGAACAAGCGCAGCTTAGTTTGCAGCTAACCTCGCAAATCCGCAATAAAGTAGTCGAAGCATACCAAGAAATGATGCGGATGCAAATTTAGCATGAGGACGTTCCTAGCATAGCATTTGGGTGAGGTGACAATGTGAACGAGAGAATCGCCCAATATCGAGGCAGACTTACGCAGTTTTGGGGCCAGATGGGCAGAAAACAAAAAATATGGTTGGGGGCATCCATTGGAGGGTTGTTAGTAACTATTATTTTGTTAACAATCGTGTTCACTAGAACGGAATACGAGATTGCTTTTCAAAATTTGGATACAACCGATGCAGCGGCAATCATGAATCATTTGGATGGCAGTGGGATTCCTTACGAACTTAGCGCGAACGGCAAAAGCATTTCAGTGCCAAGCGCGGTGGCATCCAGAGTTAAAGTTGATGTTGGTTCACAAGGACTTGTTCAAAATGGTTCGATCGGCTTCGAAGCGTTCAACGCTAGCTCGAGCGCTTTCGGCACAACGGACAACGAATTCAATGTGAAGTACTTGAACGCATTAAACGGTGAAGTACAGCAGTTGCTTAACGGCATGCAAGGTGTGAATTCATCAAACGTGCTCATTAATTTGCCGGAGGAAAGCGTGTTTCTGTCTGCTGAAGAAGCGAAGAAAGCTTCAGCGTCCATCATGCTTAACTTTGCGTCAGGTTATCGCCCAAGCCAAAAAGAAATCGATGGCTACTATAACTTGGTGAAAACAGCTGTTCCGAACCTTGCTATGGAAGATATTACAATATCGAGCCCGCAAGGCGAGCTCGCATCGTCTGAAGTTGACGGCGCGCTTGTCGGAAATACGGACGTCGTTGAACAACAGTTCCAAATCCAGCGCAAATACGAATCGGAATTAAAGAAGAACATTCAACAATTTCTAGGTCCGATGGTCGGATCGAACAATCTTGTCATTAGCGTAGCKAGCACGATGAACTTCGATAAGAAATATTCGGAGGAAAATCTCGTTAGACCGCTTGAAGGCAACAATAACAACGGAATTATTCTGAGTGAAGAATCGAATAACAGCTCGTCTACGGGTGGTTCTTCGCAAGCCGGCGGAGTCACGGGAACAGGTGAAACCGATGTTCCTGGCTATGATGCTGCGAGCTCTGGCGAAAGTACTTCGGAGAGTAGTTCCAAGGCGACAAATTATGAATTTGATCGAATCAAAAATCAGATCGAGTCCGCTCCGTTTCTTGTAAAGGACCTTACTATTAGTATCGGCGTCGAACAAGGAAAACTGAATGACGAATCGAATCAAGCGGTAAAAACTTATTTGACGGCGCTTGTAAGAGCACAACTAGCCGATTCGGGTCAAGATGTTACTAATGACGAACTAATGGGCAAAAAGGTTTCGGTAATCGCACAAACTTTTGCAGAAGGTGCTTCTGCGAGCCAATCAAGCGGATTATCACTCGGCTGGGCTATTGGAATCGGTGCTGCGGCACTTGCATTAATCGGCGGTCTTGTCGTAATGCTCGTTCGCAGACGCAAACAAAGTGTTGTTGAAGAAATTGATATGGCTTCGCCTCCTAAAGTGGAATATCCAACGCTTGATTTTGATAGTGTCAATGGTGACAGTCAAGCCCGTAAAAATCTTGAAACACTTGCCAAACGGAAGCCGGATGAATTCGTCAACCTTCTTCGTACTTGGCTAGTGGATGAATAGAGGTGCTTTAATTGTCCAAAGCGATGCAAGGTTTGTCAGGCCGGCAGAAAGCGGCCATCCTGCTCATTACGCTCGGTCCCGAAGTATCGGCTCAAATATTCAAGCACTTGCGCGATGAGGAAATCGAGCAGCTGACGCTTGAAATTGCGAATGTTCGGAAGGTAGACAGTATAGACAGAGAAACGATTCTTAGCGAATTTCATCAAATATGTTTGGCTCAAGAATATATATCGCAAGGCGGTATCGGCTACGCGAAAGATATTTTGGAAAAGGCGCTTGGCGAACAGAAGGCGCTTGATGTTATCAATCGCTTGACGGCAACGCTTCAAGTTAGACCATTCGACTTTGCTCGTAAAGCCGAGCCTACTCAAATATTAAACTTTATTCAGAACGAGAACTCGCAGACCATTGCACTAGTGCTTTCGTATTTGCAATCCGAGCAATCGTCACATATTCTGTCATCTTTGCCTCAAGAGAAGCAAGCTGATGTAGCAAGAAGAATTGCTCTAATGGACAGTACGTCTCCTGAAGTTATTTCGCAGGTTGAACGCGTATTGGAACAGAAGCTGTCTTCAACGGTAACTCAAGACTACACAAATGCCGGCGGTATCGATTCGATCGTTCAGATTCTGAACGGCGTAGACCGCGGAACGGAACGTACGATTCTCGATTCGCTGGAGATCCAAGATCCGGAACTGGCTGAAGAAATCAAAAAACGCATGTTCGTATTCGAAGATATCGTCAATATCGACAACCGTTCGATTCAGCGTATCATTCGCGATATCGAGAGCACCGATCTTCAATTGGCGCTCAAGGTGGCGAGCGAAGAAGTTCGCGAAGTTATCTTCCGCAATATGTCCAAGCGTATGGCCGAGACATTCAAAGAAGAAATGGAGTTCATGGGTCCTGTAAGGCTTCGCGACGTCGAAGAAGCTCAGACTCGTATCGTTGCAACGATTCGCAGGCTAGAAGAATCGGGCGAGATCATTATCTCGCGCGGCGGAGGAGACGATATCATTGTCTAATTTGATAAAATCTTCGAGCGTCATTTCGGTAGAACAATTAAAGCATCTGCAATGGATGAATCCATATGCTCCAGAAGTGCCTGAGACGGAAGAACATCAAAACAGCGAACCGGTACCCGACGAGGAGTTAATAACGCTTCGAGATCAAATTCTCTCGGATGCGCAAATTTTCGCTGAAGACCGACTGCGCGAAGCATCGCAGCAAAGTGAGCAATTACTTCAGGAGACCGAACAGCAGATTGAAACATGGTGGCTTCTCAAGCGTTCCGAAGATGAAGCGACATCGGAAGCATCTAGACAACAAGGCTACGCACAAGGTTACTCGGAAGGCGCAGAACAAGCCGAGGCAGAGCTTCGTGAACATTGGGAACATAAGCTCGAAGAGGCATCTGCTATTCTGAAAGGCTCTTATGATATGAGAGAGCAGATCATTCAGGAAGCGGAACCGTTCCTAGTTGAATTAAGCTGCGCGATTGCAGAGAAAATTATCGGAATGCAATTGTCGGCTGCACCGGAAATGGCAATTGAGCTCATTCGCAAATCGTTATCGAGACGCAGAGAGCTAGGCGTCATTACGTTATGTGTGTCCCCTGGACAGCTTGCTTTCGTACAAGCAGCAAGGGAAGAACTGCATTATTCAATCGATTCGCAAGCCGAGCTCCAGATTTTGCCGGATTCTACCGTTAAAGATTTTGGATGCGTGATCCGTTCGGCTTACGGCAGCATCGATGCTCGAATCGATACGCAGCTAGCCGAGATCAAAAAAGAGTTAATACAGCTTGCGCATCATAGCAACGAAGAGCGAGGCCATACGCATGGAAACGATTAAGCTTGACGTTCTCAAGTATATCGAACATTTGCAACCGCTCGATCCGATCAGGGTCAACGGAAAAGTTACCCAGGTAATCGGGCTTACTGTTGAATCAGAAGGTCCGGATGCAAGTATCGGCGACGTTTGCTACATTTATCCGTCCAAAGGGGCGAAGCCTCTCAAAGCGGAGGTTGTCGGTTTCCGGGATAACAAAGTTATTCTTATGCCGCTAGGCGATCTTCATTCGATTAGCGCTGGTTGCGATGTCGTTGGAACGGGCAAGCCATTAACGGTTCAAGTCGGATCCGAATTGCTAGGCAAAGTGCTTGACGGTTTAGGAAATCCGCTCGATGGATCGTTTCTCCCAAGCCGTATGCAACAATACTCGACTCATAACGAGCCAAGCAATCCGCTTATGCGTCCTCGGGTTGAACACCCGCTGGGCATTGGCGTACGCGCGATTGATGGTTTGCTTACCGTAGGCAACGGCCAAAGGGTCGGCATTTTCGCAGGCTCTGGCGTAGGCAAGAGTACGCTGCTCGGTATGATCGCCCGCAACACATCGGCTGATGTGAACGTCATCGCCCTGATCGGTGAACGTGGCCGCGAGGTTCTCGAATTTATTGAGAAGGATCTTGGTCCAGAAGGCTTAGCACGCTCGGTTGTCATCGTAGCTACGTCCGATCAGCCGGCACTTATTCGGATGAAGGGCGCGTTAATCGCTACTTCCATCGCAGAATATTTCCGTGATCGCGGACTAAACGTGATGCTTATGATGGATTCCGTTACACGATATGCGATGGCGCTTCGTGAAGTTGGACTAGCCATCGGCGAACCGCCAGCGACAAGAGGGTATACGCCATCCGTATTTGCTGCGTTGCCTAAGCTGCTAGAGAGAGCGGGCACTGGTCCGACAGGCTCGATCACTGCCTTCTATACCGTTTTAGTAGACGGTGACGATATGAACGAACCGATAGCCGACGCAGTGCGCGGTATTCTGGATGGTCATATCGTACTTAGCAGGGCGCTTGCTCATAAGGGACATTTTCCGGCAATTGATATATTGGCTTCCGTCAGTCGTGTCATGAAAGAAATTGTAACGGAAGAGCAGCAAGACGCGGCGAATGTGCTAAAAAAATACCTTGCTGTATATAAAGATTCGGAAGACCTGATCAATATTGGGGCGTATCAGCGAGGAACAAATGAAGAAATTGATAGGGCCATCCAATACATGGATGAAATCCAAAGCTACACAAGGCAAAAAACGAATGAGAAGGTAACCCTTGAGGAAGCCCAGCAACGATTAATTACTGATTTCTATAGGAGCTGATCTGCTAAGTGGCGGCATTTCGTTATTYGTTCCAGAAGATCGTTGATTTAAAGTCTAGCGAGAAGACGCAAGCGGAATGGATATTGTCCGCGGCGGTCGGAGCGCTTGCTGTGGAAGAGCAGTCGCTTGAGCAACTGCACATGTCCAAGCGGGAATGGGAGATTAAGCTGATCGAAGCTTCTCAGACCGCGGTTTCCTTAATGGAGCTTCAAGTCATGCAGCAGTACTTGGATCACTTGGTCACTTGTATCCAAAACAAGATGGCGGATGTTCTCCAAGCGAAGAAAAAGGTTGAGCATCGAAGAGGATTGCTTACGGAGAAGATGAAAGACGAGAAAGTATGGCTAAAAGCCAAGGATCACGCTTTTGACCGGTTTCGCAGCGCCCTGCAGGTGAAGGAGCAGAACGAACTGGATGAGATGGCAACCGTCCGTTTCATGATATCAACCCCGTAACGTGATCTGTGACGCTGGCTAGAGGGAGTGAATGATTTGGCGGGTGCGGATGCAGAGAAGCAAAGTTATAGCGCGATCGAACGGTTCATGTTTTTTACGACACCGATTCTATTCGCAATTGTCATGCTGGTTGTACTGCTAATCCTGTTTAACAGTGATATACGGAATAAAGCGCTGGAAGTCGGCAATTCGGTTCCTTTCCTTAAAGAAGTACTTCCGGAACCGAAAGCTGAAGCAGGGTCTGCTTCAAACGATGAACAGTTGAAGACGGACAATATGTCCAAGAAGATCGCCGATCTGCAAGCTGAGCTTACAACGAAGGAACAGGAACTGGCGGCTGCCGTAGAGTCCAAGACCGCGCAAGAGCAGCAGATCAAAGATCTTGAAGGCGAGATTGCTCAGTTGAAACGCTCGAACGAGGAACAGCTCGTAGAGGATGAACAGTATCAGGCGAAAGTGCTTGAGCTGTCGAACATGTTCTCGACCATCTCCCCGAGTAAAGCAGCGCCAATCATGCAGAGCATGACGCTTGAAGAGATGGTGCTTATCTTTAGCTCCATGCGTCCTGACGATCGCGTTCGGATTATGGAGAAGATGAATCCTCAGACGGCTGCTGATGCGGCAATCAAGCTGAAGGATGTTGGTACGGCGAAAGATTTGCAGATCGCTGCACTTCAATCGCAAGTGGATGAGCTGAAGTCGAAGACGACGAAGCCGGCTTCCTCCATGCTGGACGAGGAACAGCTAAGCGCAACGTTTACTTCGATGAATGCGAAAAGCGCTGCCGAATTGTTGATTAAGATGGTTGATGTCAGTCCTAGTAAAGCACTTCGGATATTGAATCTTGTAGATAATACGACACGTTCGGCAATATTAGCGGAAATGTCAGCCATTAATGAGTCGACAACGGCACAGCTGGTAACGAAGCTCATGAGCGGCAACTGATTTTTCACAGCATCCTTTTAGATCCTATCATGGAGAGGAGGTGAGAAAAATGGAAATGGTTATTCCGCAGGCAGTGAACGTTCAATCGCAAGCAGGAACATCGGCAGGTCAGAATCAAACTTCAAGCGTGACGAATGCTGCTGGAGGCTCAAGCGCCGGTGGCAGCTTTCAGAAAGCGCTCGTTCAGCAAATCGGAGGCAACGCATCGCAAGCTGCTGGATCAGCCAAACCAATCGTTCAGATTGTTGGCGGTACGCAGACAGTGACAGTAGGCAATGAGAATGTAGACAGCTTAACGCTACTATCGGATCTGATGTCATTGATTGACGGCTTGCTAGAGAAGCTGAAAGATGAGGATGGGAACATCGAGCCCGCTGCTGAACTTGAGGACAACTTGACGGAGCTTGAGTCGGCGTTAGATCAATTAAACGCATTGCTCGCGATGTTGGGCGCACCGATCGTAATGGTGAATCAACCTGCGGCAAACTTGCAAGCGAACAATGAAGAATCAACGGACATTGGCATTAACGGGAATGCAGCTATGATCAAGAACAGCCTGCAGGATGCGTTATTGCAGCTGCAAGCTCTCATGTCGCAAGGTGATCTGAAGCGTGTTAATCAGCAAGAGCCAACGACGTTAGTTAGTCAACAGCTTCAAGCATTGGCAGCGTTGCTTCAGGACGATTCGGATTCTCAAATCAAGCAGGAAACGAAGTCGGATTCCGCTTCGAATTCATTGTTTACGGCTGTATCTTCACCGAAGTCAGAAACGAGCACGCTACTGCAGCGATTATCTCAACAAGCGTTGCATCCTTCTTATGTTGCTGCAGCAGCTGCGCAATCTTCTGAGAATACGGTTGATTCAGAAGCAGGACAACAAGCAGCGGCCGAACAAACACCGTTTGCGCCTGTGACGACAGCAAATGCTGAGCAAGCGAAACATACAGCTCCGCTTATTGCGAAGAATGCGCCTATCCAGTATGTAGTTGCTGAAGAATTCGCCGAAACGATGACTGGACTTGTCGTTCAAAAGTTCGACGTTACATCGGCAGACGGCGTATCGGAGGCGAAGCTGCTTTTATTCCCTGAGCATATGGGGCAAGTAGACGTTCGTATCTCGATGCAAAACGGACAGCTGACAGCAATCTTCCATACAGATACGGCAGTAGCAAAAGATATGCTGGACAACCAGTTAGCCCAATTAAGAACGGCGCTGCAAGCGCAAGGATTAGTTGTCGATAAGCTGGAAGTATCCCAAGGCGGAGCGTCCTCGCAATTGTTCGGCCAACATAACAGCCAAGGAAATGGGCAACAGGCATCTGGCAACCGGCAATCCTCGAAAGGTAACGGCGATGGATCAGCAGATGCGGCCTTCGAGAACGAGATCGTTGAGCAGGTAACGATTCAAGGACTTGGATACGGCAGAGCAATTAATGTGAAGGCATAGCGCTTAGCGGCGACAATGAGAAGAAACGGAGGTGATTAGAAATGGCAGACAGCGTTTCCTCCAAAGTAGTTTGGCCCAATTACAGTACAGATAATGTTCAGAAAGCGGCTGAGAAAAAGACGGATACGTTAGGCAAAGATCAGTTTCTAAGTATCCTAGTTACTCAGCTTCGCAATCAAGACCCGATGCAGCCTATGCAAGACAAAGATTTCATCGCTCAAATGGCWCAATTCACATCGGTTGAGCAGATGGTGAACATGGCAGCTGAAGTGTCCAAGCTTCGTCAAAGCATCGGTTCCGCTTCTAGTCTAATCGGCAAAACGATCGAATGGAACGAGTATGACGAAGCAGGAACGATTATTCCTGTTAGCGGCGTCGTGGATTCGATCGTCTCGAAAGATGGCATTTTGTACGCAACCGCGGGTGAAAAGTCGGTCGCATTAGATTACGTGCTTGGCATTAAAGAAACGAGCGCCTCGGAATCTAGCGAGGAGGCTGAAGCATAATGAGTGACACGATGAAGATCGGCCATTTGTTTCCGGTCAAGAGCACTCCGCTTGTCCCAAGCAAAACCGCGGCATCACGCGGATCGCAATCAACGGAATTCCGCGACATGCTCGATGCGAAGGTGCTTAAGTTCAGCCATCATGCGGAATTGCGCATGCAGCAGCGCGGCATTAAGCTTCAACCCGAATCATTAACGAAGATTATGAATGCCGTCGAAGATGCAGCGTCCAAAGGTGCGAAAGATTCTTTGATCGTTTTCCGAGACATTGCGATGATCGTCAACGTTCCAAGTCGCACAGTCGTAACAGCACTGGACGGCGGTCAGATGCAGAGCAACGTATTTACTCAGATCGATAGCGCTGTAATTATTCAATAAGGCTGGACCTAATAGGAGGCCTCGAGCCGCCGACCGATTGAAGCGGCTTGCAGCAGCTAGCTATCGAATTGAAAAAACTTTTAGGAGGAATAACGAACAATGCTAAGATCGATGTACTCCGGCGTATCCGGTATGCGCGGTTTCCAAACAAAGCTCGATGTAATCGGTAATAATATCGCGAACGTGAACACAGTCGGCTTCAAAGCAGGTCGCGTCATGTTCAAAGATATTTTGAGCCAAACGGTTGCTGGCGTTACAGCACCAGAGGAAGGCGTCCGCGGCGGCGTCAACGCGAAGCAGATTGGCCTCGGCGTATCGATCGGTTCGATCGATACCGTTCATACGGCAGGCAGCGCAATGACGACGAACCAGCCGACAGACTTGCGTATCGACGGTGACGGTTTCTTCGTGGTTAGAGCTAACGACGACGCTGAAATGCTGCTGACTCGGGCAGGCAACTTCACACTGGACGCGAACAGACAGCTCGTAACGGCTGACGGTTACTTCGTACTTTCCGTGGACCAAGAGCCAATCGTCCTTGATCCGGAGGTAACGGCATTCTCCATTGGTCAAGACGGAACGGTTATGACGGTTACGGCTGACGGTACGGTTCCTGGACCGCAAATCGCTGTAGCTAAAGTCATCAATCCTAGCGGACTTGAGAAGCTTGGCGGCAATATGTACCGGATGACGGCAAATGCGAATCCGGAGGCTTCCATTGAAGACTATCTGACATTCGCAGGCGATCCTGAGTTTGGAACAGGCTCGATCATTGCAGGTCAGCTTGAAATGTCGAACGTGGACTTAACTGCTGAGTTCACAGAAATGATCGTTGCGCAACGCGGCTTCCAAGCCAACTCGCGAATCATTACGACATCCGACGAGATTTTGCAAGAGGTTGTTAACTTAAAACGATAATTTAAGTCTTAACCGGCGGGAGGCGGCGTAAGGCGTCTCCCCTAGGTGTGAGGGGGTAACTGATGATTACCGTAACGCGTTTGAACGGCACAAAAGTTATAATTAATGYGCTCTTAATTGAAGTGATCGAGGAGTCGGCTGATACAGTTATCACGCTTACGACTGGCAAGAAGATGGTCGTAAAAGAAAAGTCATCTGACCTGATACTGCTTAATCAGCAATTTCTTCGGACGATCGGCCTCATTGCGACGGCTCAGAAGAGTGAACAAACGGAGGGTCCTTCGACATGAAAAAGATGATGCCATGGTTGATTACGATTTTGCTGTCCATTACGCTTATCGCCATCGTAGCTGTAATTCTGTTCAAATCATTTTTGACTGATACAGATGCGGAGGCTGCCAACAAGCCAGTGGAAGTGAAAGTTTTGTCCGCCACTGAGCGCGTAGAGGTTACTTCCGAACTGAAAGATTTCCGACGGAATCTGCTCGACCCAGAATATGTGGTCATACTAAGCTTTGCTTTCCAACTGGATAGCAAAAAGGCGAAAGAAGATTTTGACAAGATCATGGAAATTGAAGTGCGTCCGATTATTAACCGCGCGGTTGCGGATATGACGGCGGAAGAGCTGAGCGGCTCGAAGGGCGAAGACGCGCTGGAATCGAAGCTTCTTAACTTGATTAATCCTATTCTCGTCAAAGGCAAGCTTGTTAAGGTCGAGATTACCAACTTTACAATCGCAGAAATTTAAAGGTTAAGGCCGACATTCCTCGAAGGAGGTGAGAAAATTGGTTGATGTTTTATCGCAGAACGAAATAGATGCGCTGCTCGCTGCCTTGTCCTCAGGGGAAATGGATGCAGAGGATTTAAAGAAGGAAGATACGTCACGAAAAGTCAGTGTTTACAACTTCAAGCGCGCCACTCGTTTTTCGAAGGATCATATTCGGAGTTTGACTCGCATACACGAAAACTTCGCGCGATATTTGACAACCTATTTCTCRGCGCAACTTCGCACTTTTGTTCAAATTAACGTCGTTCACGTAGACCAATTGCCGTATGACGAATTTATTCGATCCATACCGAAAATGACGATTCTGAACATATTTGAAGCGGAGCCGCTGGAAGGGCGGATGGTGCTTGAGGTTCATCCCAATGTTGCCTACGCTATGCTCGACAGAATGTTAGGCGGCCAAGGCTCGGCGCCTTCCAAGATCAACAACTTGACTGAAATCGAAACAATGATTATGGAAAAAATCTTCAGCAAGACATTAGAAAGCTTGCAGGAAGCTTGGAGAACAATCATTGATATTTCGCCGAGCATGGAAGCCTTAGAGACAAATCCGCAGTTCATGCAGATTGTCTCGCCGAATGAGACGATCGCACTCATCTCTTTCAGCACGAAGATCGGCGATACAACGGGAATGATCAATCTTTGTATTCCTCATGTCGTCATCGAACCGATTATGCAAAGACTGTCCGTCCACCACTGGTTTGTATCGCAGAAGAAAGCGCGCGCCCCAGAGGAATACGAAATACTTGAACAACGGGTACATAGGGCGAAGCTTCCGATCGTTGCAGAACTTGGCGAATCTTCGATATCGATTAGCGAATTTCTAGGTTTGAATATCGGTGACGTTATTACATTAAATAAGCCGATTGAGGATGGACTCAAAATAAAAGTTGGAGATAAGCTTAAGTTCATCGGCAGTCCGGGTTCGGTTAAGGATCGGATTGCGATACAGGTGGACGAGGTTCTCAGCGAAGGAGTGGAAGAAGAATATGACGAGTAAAGACTATTTATCGCAAGAGGAAATCGATGCATTGCTTCGTCAATCCTCTAATGAGCCTGAATCAGCGCAGTCGACCGAACAAGCCGAACTATTGGAAGATTTCCTGTCGTCCTTGGAACAGGATGCGCTTGGCGAGATCGGTAACATTACGTTCGGAAGCGCGGCAACAGCTCTATCTACGCTCCTAGGCAAAAAAGTCGATATTACGACACCTCAAGTTACATTGGTTAGACGCGATGAACTTGGAGATATCTTTCCGAAGCCGCATGTGGCCGTAAGCGTGCAATATGTAGATGGCTTCCAAGGGATCAACTCCCTAGTCATTAAGACGAAGGATGCGCAAGTCATTGCCGACTTAATGTTAGGCGGCGAAGGCGAAGTATCGATCGAGGAGCTTAATGAGATTCATATAAGCGCCGTACAAGAAGCGATGAATCAAATGATGGGCTCGTCTGCGACTTCGATGTCAACGATCTTTAACCGCTTCGTCAACATATCGCCTCCAGGCATCGACATTCTGGATGTGAACAATGGTGACGGTTTAGGACATTTGCCTCCTGTCGACGTATTTATCAAAATCTCGTTCCGCTTAACGATTGGTGAGCTTATCGATTCGACGATCATGCAACTGTTGCCGGTATCGTTCGCTAAGCAGATGGTTTCTACGCTTATGGGCGGCAGCTTCGATGATGAGGTTGCTCCAGCTCCGACGCCAGCACCATCACCAGCGCCAGCGCCTGCGCAAGCACCTGCTGCGGCTTCACCGGCGGCAGTCGAGCAAACGGCAGCTTATCAGGAAGTTGCGGCAGCTCAGATGTATGCGATGCCTCCACAGACGCAACCAGGCATGCCTTATGGGGCGCCGGCAGCTGGATATGATATGCCAATGCAGCCCCCTGGACCGCATACATATGGACATCAAGCAGCAAATCGCAATGTCAATGTACAACCTGTTCAATTTGCTAATTTTGGCGGAGGTGCGTTCGTTCAACCTGATTCGACAAACCTCAATTTACTTCTCGACATACCGCTTAAGGTCACTGTAGAATTAGGAAGAACCCAAAAGCAAATTAAGGATATTCTTGAGTTGTCGCAAGGCTCCATTATCGAGCTGGACAAGCTGGCGGGCGAGCCGGTCGACATCCTCGTGAATAACAAACTGATCGCCAAAGGCGAGGTTGTCGTCATTGACGAAAACTTTGGCGTCCGCGTAACGGATATCGTAAGCCAATGGGACCGCATTCAAAAATTACAGTAACATCCTGGGAGGAAGAAAAAGATGGCAAACCGCATTCTTATCGTAGACGACGCAGCTTTTATGCGAATGATGATTCGCGACATTTTATCGAAGAACGGCTACGAAGTCGTCGGCGAAGCACCAGACGGCGCGCAGGCGGTTGAGAAGTATAAGGAATTGAAGCCTGACCTGACTACAATGGACATTACGATGCCTGAGATGGACGGCATCTCCGCATTGAAAGAAATCAAGAAGCTGGATGGCAACGCTAAAGTTATTATGTGTTCCGCTATGGGTCAACAAGCGATGGTTATCGATGCGATTCAAGCAGGCGCTAAAGACTTTATCGTGAAGCCATTCCAAGCGGACCGCGTTATCGAAGCGATCAAGAAGACGCTCGGATAAAGGTAACGCCATGGCTAACTTAATCTCGCGCGTCTCGATCGCATCTGCGCTTGGGACGGCGCTAATGCCAGGGCTCGCTTCGGCGGCGCAAGAAACGGTTGACAATGCGACTAATGATGAGCAGATGGTCTTCACGGGATCGGACAGTCTTGCGGGCAGCTTCGTATG
>NZ_JBFRGE010000116.1:0-13773 GCF_052115185.1 Paenibacillus sp. 2TAB19
GTGTCTCATCAAGGCGATCGAKAGCTTCCAGACCGGCAAAGGCACGAAGCTGGCGACGTTCGCGGCACGTTGTATCGAGAACGAAATACTTATGCACTTAAGGTCGCTTAAGAAGACGCGCAAGGACGTGTCGCTCCACGATCCGATCGGTACGGACAAGGAAGGCAACGAAATTACGCTCATCAACATCCTCGGCACGGAAGCCGACGATGTAGCGGATAAAGTGCAATTGAAGATCGAGAAATCAAAAATATACAAAAACCTGGACATATTGGATGAGCGGGAGAAAGAGGTCGTGATCGGCCGCTTCGGCCTCATCCATGGCGGCGACGAGCGAACGCAGCGGGAAATCGCGAAGGAGCTGGGTATCAGCCGCAGCTATGTGTCGCGGATTGAGAAGCGGGCGTTGATGAAGCTTTATCATGAGTTTTATAAGGCGAAGAAGTAGTATTTAATAAATGGGAATGCTCTAAGGAAGCCAGCACAATGCGAATGTGCCGAGCTTCCTTTTTCGTTATGCAGTTTCACTTCTTCATAAAGCTTCTTAACACCCCAATTAATGATTTGGATTTCAGAATGAACGAATTCCTTAATAAATCCCTGATTAGAAATTTTAAAAAAAGTAGTCCTATAGAACTATTTCTCGGGATATTAACTTCGAGCCCTTTRTCTGACAGTATTAGACCTCTAGTACTGTTATAATTTAGAAATATAGACCATCTTGTCATATCTCCATATAATATATAGTTATATACAGGAAAATAGTAATCCATTAATAGTAATCTTGTATTAGGATTATAGTTCCATATATTTTTAGTGGAATAGGCGAGATGAGTATTGCCTTAGATGGTTCTAGGTCTGAATTCATGTTTTCGAAGGCTATGGGGAGAGAGGTACACCTGGCTACCTTCGCAGCCCGTTGTACCTTTCCCCGTCTGGAAGCTCTCGATGGCTTTAATCAATCCGATTTTGTCCACCGCGCCTTTGCTTTTATGGCTCTTCATATCCGCAATACTTGTGCAAACGACACACTGGAATACTCTCGATCAAGAAATTCTTTTGCAGGGATTATCATACTATTATGAAAGCCGCATTACATGCGATTTTTGTTGTTGATTGAAGGAATACATATAATACGGGGGATTAAAATGCGCCAAGCATAATTTGCCACTATGTGCATGAACTGGCGACGCTGTTCAACAATTTTTATGCGACGTGTCCGATTCTGAAAGCCGAAGACGGACCGCAGCAGCTGCGCCTCTGGCTGACCTTGAAGTTTAAGGAAACGCTAGACGATGCGCTGTCCGTCATCGGGCTGCCCTCTCCTTCCCGGATGTAGCCGCGCAGCAGCATGCGGTTATTCATCCTTGCAGCAATTAAGAAGCAGTAGGAGCAGCTCATCCAGCTTCGCGGGATCGAGGATATACTGAATCGGAACTACCGCTTGCCAAGGCAGCACGATAAGGCCGCTGGCTGGAATCGGCTCGTAGATAAGTCGGATTTTTAATACATGGTCAGCGGCAATCTTCCCCGATAATTGGTCATAAATGATACGGAGCTTATCGTTTGTGAACGAATGCTCAACAGCAGCTTGTCCGGTATGACTGCCCCACCAAGTACGAAATGCGTTGACACTGGCAATATGAATGGCATCGCCGTCAGGAGCATGATGAAACAGCTGGCGGAATGAATCCAGTATGCCGCCATGGTCCATTCGACCATCTGCTAGCCGACGTACCCAATCGTTCCATAGCTCCAGCCATACGGTCTTGAAGTTTGCAACATCGATGAGTTTCCATGTATAGATCAAATAATTGAGAGAGTACGGGGCATCGGTGCATATTATGAACGGATTGCCGTTGGGCGAACGCATGCCGTTGTCACCTTCTTTCTGAGGAATAAGACGTTCCAAAGTAAAGGAATAACGGTTGGGCTCAGGGAATAGATAAGAGGGAGCAGGTAATCCAAGCTTAAAGGGGTCAGAATAGTGAAGTTTCTGTATATCTTGATGTTTCTCTCCATGTGGTCGCTGGGGATATTTTTCTTATTCCGTCGCACGACCTCGAACTTTTGGATCGCGCAAACCTTTCTTGTAGGAGGGATGGCCAGCTACACGTTCAGCATGCATTTGACCATAATGCCTTATTTCGTAGATGCTGCTTGGCTGCCTGAGCTGTTAAGCCGATTGCTCTATTTATCTACTGTGGTCGCTATGAACTTGTACTTCTATGTATTGCCTTATGTATTCTGCATGAGCGGACTATTGCTGAATGAGAAAATATCGCTTGCATGGAAACGGGGATGGACCATTCTATTGTTCGTTGGGATGGCTGTGTTGTTTGGCGATCATTTGATTAACGAGCCGTGGAACACATTCGAGCTTCATTTATTCCGGTTATGGGACGGTTTGTTTGTCGCTTTCGGCTGTGTGTTCTATATGCTTGCTTATGTGCGTGAGCGCAAGGGTGCGCGCGGCAATAGCCAGAGAAGGACATTAGTTCTTCCTGTCGTGATGCTCTGGGCTTATGTATCCGATTACATGGGAATGGATTATTTGCAATTGGGCTGGTGGACATTCGAGCTGCGCAGCAATGGGGTGTGGCATGCGAATGTAGTCATCATATTTGCTTTGTTTGCCGCAATGCTGTTTTTCTCCATCCGTTACGGCATATTCGGCCTCAAGCTGCGAATTGAACGGGAACGGCTTGATTACTCTATCCGAACGCTGACGATGGGAGTTACGATACTGAACCATTCGATTAAGAATGAGATCCAGAAAGTCGATTATTTGGCGGAGAAAAGCGTACAGCTTCTGGTTTCAGGCAAACAGGAGCATGCTGTGCAAACGATTAGCCAGATTCATGGCTTAACCTCGCATTTGCTCCATATGGTGAATCGTATTAAAGAAAAAGCGGAAGATATTGAACTGGATGTAAGCACGCTGGAAATAAGAGAGCTGATTGAAGCAGTAACAGCTTCTTCTCGTCCGCTAACAGAGAGCAGAGCGGTTCGACTAACGACTTCGTATGAAACGTATGGAAAGCTTATTGGCGATGAGGTGCATCTAAAGGAAACGCTGTCGAATCTGATTCGCAATGCGCTGGACTCCATATCGGGCGAGGGCGGAGAAATCAGACTGCACACCTCGTATGCGAGGCGGGAGCTGCGGATTGACGTGATCGACAATGGCGCAGGAATTACGCCTGAGGATTTGTCCCGAATTTTCGAGCCCTTCTACACGACGAAAAAAAACGCCTTGAATTACGGTTTAGGGTTATCCTATTGCCGCGGCGTTATGGCTAAGCATGGAGGCAAGCTTACGGTCGCTGCCAGCGAGCTGGGGAAGGGAACGACATTCCGGCTGCATTTTCCACGCCATAAATTTAAACCGTCAGAACGTATTCAAGTTGCTGAGCTTAATGAACTCAAAGAATCGAATCATGAGCAGACAGCTTGATACAAGTTGCACTACTAATCCATTTTGAAATTGGTTAGCTTATTCTTAATGCTGCGCAATTGCGATTTAATCGTGTTGGTTGACTTGTGCAGCCGTTCCGAAATTTCACGCTTGCTGAGCCCATTCTGACGGAGATCGAAAACTTCACGCTCCGTTGACGACAGCTTCATAAGCTGAACCTCATTGCGCATGGCACGGGCAGCGTCAGGATGAATGGAAGCCCGGCCGCAGGTAGCCTCGCGAATGGCCAGCAATATATCCTGATAGCTGGATTTGTTAATATAATTCATTGCGCCAAGCCGGAAGGAACGCAAGATGACTTCAGACTCGGTGATTGAGGTTAGCATTATGACGATGGCAGACCTTGTGCGTTCATCACGCAAAATTTGCTCTGCCGCATCCAGACCGTCAAGATTGTTGCCGGTGAGATTGATATCCATCAGGATGACATCCGGCAATTCTTGAATGGCAAGCGCTACAGCCTCTTCTTTGGTTGCTGCAACTCCGACCATTTGAATGTCTGGCTCGACGGCGAGGTCCATCCCTATATGGCTCCGCCAGAACGGATCATCATCCACCAGCATGACACGGATTGACTCCATACAATTCCTCCGAATCTATCATCAATAAGACTGGTTTTATTATAACAAATAGATATGCGGCGCGAAAAGGATGAACTGTTTTCACCCCCCGGGTGAAGAAAGTTCATCCTTTTCGCTGTTTGCCGCTAAGCCTATAATCCGAAATGTCAACTGATCAAATGTTAGAAGCGAGGGATCAAATGTTCAATGGGTGCCCAACAAGCAAATGAACAATGGTTCAGACGGATGGCAGGTGAGTGCAAGGATGTTTGTATCTGGGGAAATCGTAAGGCTAGCGGAGCTGTTACTTGAAATTTTTCCAGCCGCAACGGTTCATCGCTATCAGGAGCCGGAAGCGCCGGCGAGCGGACAGTTTACTGTAAGCTTCAAGCAAGAAACGCGGCGCAATGAAACGAGAAGCTACACGGCAATAGAACGGCAGTTCGAGATGATCACGTATGCGGAGACTGCGGAAACCGTAGTGTTATGGATGGAAGCAGTCAGCAGGTATGTGATGAACGAGCGCCCAAGAGCCGTTAGCGGCGAGCCTGTATGGAATGAACGTGTAGAGTCGATCAGCTTGAATGCTCCGATTAAACTCGAAAGCGGGTTGCGGGCATGCAGCGCCGTACTAACGGTGCGCTCGCGCGAGCCGATTGTGTTCGAGCAGCAGGAGAAGATGGAGAAGGTTGAAATGCGTACAACAATTCGATTGAAGGGTGGCATGAATTAATGGGAGGTACATGGGATCCAATCAGCCTGCCGGTGCGTCCGGGGCTGTACATCAATTTCGTAGAAGCTGCGGCGGCACAAATAAAAGGCGGCGCAAGAGGGGTAGTGGCATTGCCGTTATTCGAGTATGAGGGTACGGCGATTGCAGGACAGTTTTATACGGTTGAAAAGGAGATTGAGGCCATTCAGCTGTTTGGCGCAGATGCAGTCGAGCCAATCTCGCTGGTGCTGCAAGGCGGAGCGAAGGAGGTACTGGTGTATACCGTACCGGCGATTGCCGGCGATACCGTATCTGCTGCGGAATATGCTGGCATTCGCGACGCTTTCAGCACGAGACAATTTAACGTATTTGTTTATCCGGAGCTGCTGTCGGCGGATGAACGTTCGGCTGCGCAGCTTTGGTGCAAGGACAGCCGCGAGGACGAGGGCAAGCATTTCATCACTGTATTTGGCGGAAGCCTAACGGATGATTCGTCGATTGACACCGGCAATCAGCGCAGCGTTGATCTGGCCGACGATTATGTCGTGAATTTGGTTACGGGTGCTGTCATCAATGGAGGAACGTACAGCTCCGCAAGTTATGCGCCGTATATTGCCGGCTTGATCGCGGGGACAGCGATCAATAAGTCGATTACCTACAGCCCGGTTCGGGCGAATGACGTGAATAAACGATTGAAGAACAGCGAGATCAACCGCTCGCTTCAGCAAGGCTCGCTTGTGCTTGTGCATGACGGCGAGAAGGTAAAGGTAGAGCAAGGGCTGGTTACCAGCGGCCGCAAAATCCGCGCAATCCGCGCCCGTCAAGCGATTGCGACCGATATTCCGAAAGCGGCTGCCGAGTCCTATATCGGCAAGCTGGACAATAATGCAGACGGTCAAGCGGCGCTGATCGCAGCAGTGAAGGCTTATCTTGAGCGGCTTGAGCTGAACAATGTGCTGACTGACATTGCGGTTACGCTTGATCCGGAACGGAAGTCCGAAGGCGATACCGTGTACTTGCTGATTGGCTTCACCGAGATCGACAGCATGGAGCGGATTCTGTTAACGATTAGAGTTTAACGGAGATTCGATTTTAACTAAATTTAGGAGGGATTTGTTGTGCTGGATTCAACTCGCGTCATTAACGGTACTTACGGCTACGTCTATTACGACGGCAGATGGCTGACAAATGTGAAATCGGCGGAAGCGAATGTGGAAATTACGAAGGAAGAAATCAAGCGTGCCGGAACGCGCTGGACGGCGCATAAGGTGACCGGACTCAGCGGCTCGGGAACGATTACCGGCTATAAGGTGACGTCCGAATTCGTCGAGCTCATCGGGCAAATTGCCGATGACAGCAAAGGCAYGTTTACGACAGAGTTGATTCTGAAGCTGGAAGATCCGGAATCGTATGGCGCATACCGCGTTCGTCTGAAGGGAGTAACCTTCGACAAGGTGCCGCTGATGCATTTTGAGGTCGGATCGATTGTGGAAGAGGAGCTGCCATTTAATTTCACAGGCTACGAGCTGATGGATAAATTGACGGCGGAATAGAAATTATGCCTATTGCTGGCGCCGGAGTGGAGCCATTCCGGCGCAGTATATAAATCAATTAAGTAGAAGGAGCTGACTATTAATGATTACTACAGACAATAGACAAGGTGTAGTATTGCAGGCGTTGCTTGGAGCGGACAGCAAGCCGAAGAAGGATGTGCCGATGAAGCGTCTTGATGTGGAATTTCAAATTCAGGCGCTTGACGGGAAAACGATTAACCGCATTCAGGAGCAATGCACGCATTATATCGGGAAAGGCCAGAAGCGGGAGAAGGTGCTCGACGAGGAGCAGTTCGGTGCGTTAGTCATTCAGAAAGCATGCTTGATTCCAGATTGGTCGGCAAGAGAGCTGACTGATAAATACGGCACACCAACAGAAGCGATTCTTGGCATTCTGCTGGCCGGCGAAATCGCCAAGCTGTCTGCGGAAATACTTGAGATCAGCGGCTTCAACAACGATGAGGATGAAATAAAAAACTGATCAAAGCGGGCGGCGAGGCTTTTTTGCTGCATCTTATTTTTCAGCGCCATCATATTCCTCCAGACGCGATGTTCAACAAGGATGAGAATGTGAAGCGTTTCATGTACGCTTCGATGATGCTGCAGCTGGAGGAGGAAGAGAAGGCGCGCAAAGAGGAGCAGCGGGCTGCCCGCAGGATGAAGCCGTGAAGCTGCGGCTTGGAACGGAGGTGAGCAGGTATGAGTTCACTCTCGATAGGCGGGAATCAGAAAAATATGAGCAAATCAGAGCTTAAGTATTTGGCTAGTTTAACTAGCGGGCTTAAAGATTTGCATAAGGTCATGAAGAAAAGCCAAATATCCGGTGGTTTCACTAGCATAACGAAGCAGTTGGGGGCGCTTTCCGCCAGTAAATCGACGGGAAGTGAGCTGCTAAGCAAAAATTACAATCCGCTAGAGAAAGCAGCACAAAAGCATTTGATTGATGAACGCAAGCATCGCGTGATGCGCGATCCGGTTGGAGGAATCGCAAGCGCTGCCCAGCAGATGGCATCAGGCGATATTAGCGCCAGACTAAGCCAGAAATGGACGGGAGCAAAGCTGAAAACGGCAGCCGTAGCCTCTTACGCTTCCAAAAGGCTTACAAAGCTGCAAACATCTCGGGATAAGGCCGGCATTATGCCGTATCATCAGATGTCCGATGAAGAGAAGGATCGGACGATATCGATGATTGGCGCTGCCGGAAGCGTGTTTGGCTCGCTGAAGGATCAATCACTGGAAGCGGCCAAAACGTTCAGCACAGCGGTGGAAACACTGCGCGCCGCTTCGATGGCTCCGCCAGCGGAAATGGGAGCGATGATCAAGCAGCTGCGCGAGCTCGGGGGAACAACACCGCAATCCTTGAATGAGATCGCAGCCGTGATGGGGAATTTGCGAGGCAATGCGCAGCTTACTGGCGATAAATTGCGCGTGATGACCAAAACGGTACTTGATGCTTCCCGGTTAAGCGGCTCGAACAGCGCTCAAGCGGCGGATTCCGTTGCGAAGGTGATGGCCGCTTGGGATATTAAGCCGGAGGCCAGTACGGAATGGATGGATAAGTTTTTTGCCGCGAGCCGGGCGAGCGGCTCGAACATGGGCGATTTGATGAAAAGCATGGGGCTGCTAGGAACGCCAATGAAGCAAATGGGACTCAGCTTCGAACAGTCGATGGAGCTGATGTCRAAATGGCAGAATGAAGGCTTGAACCCGCTGCAGGAAGCGATGAAGAAGGACTTTTACGGCGAGGGCTTTGCTGCGATTGCCGCCAAGATTAGATCGGCTAAAACCGAAACGGATGCCCTATCCATTGCTTCGATGTACTTTGGCGAACGAGTAAGCGCCGATATGGTAATGGCGCTTGGGGGTAACTCCATTGATTTCAGCGGTGTGATGGGAGCGATGGCTCAGTCGAACGGCGCAATTAGCCAGCAAGCTGCCAGCGTGCAGACGTTTGGCGATAAGTGGACGATGCTGCAGAATCGAATAACAACGGCTCTAGCGCCTATTGGTGAGCTGTTGCTTCCGGTTGGCAATGCGATTGCCTGGTTAGCCGAGATGCTGACAGCAAATTCGGAAATTGCAATAGGTGCTCTAGGTGCAGTTGTAGCTTTTCTCATGATTGCATACGGGCCGGCTATGGTCGCTACAGCGATCGCAACCTTAGCTGCCTTCTGGCCCATTATTCTGATAGCCGCTATCATCGGCGCAGCAATCGCTGGCGTGACGTATCTAGTCAAGAAGCACATTGATACGATTATGGGCGTTATCAACACGGTAACGGAGAAGCTGTCAGGATTGTTCAGTCTGTTTGACGACGACAAGAAGGCGCAGCTTGATGCCAATGTAAGTCAAACGGTGACAACGCAAGGGACATATAGCGGGCCAACGATTTCAAGCGCTGGCGGCCCTCCCACAAGCAAATATCACGGCATGGATTACGTGCCGTATGACGGGATGATGGCCCGGCTGCACAAAGGCGAGCGGATAATGACCGCCAGCGAGAATAGACAGTTTTCCCAAGGGGGCAGCGGAGGCGGATCGATATCGATTACGGGCAATACATTTAATGTCCGCCATGAATCGGATATCGACGCGATTGCAAGAGCGTTAGCCCGCGAAATTAAGTCGGCGGGAGGGCTGATGGCGTAATGGCGGAGCTGCAATTTTGGCTGAAAACGGCGGATGAGAAGGAGTGGCTGCAGCTGCCGGTTAATCCGGAGCAGGTATCGGTAAAAAGCTCCTATGGCTACGAGGATGTTCAGGTCACGCAGCTTGGCGAGTATACGATTATTGGCGAGCCTTCCTTAAAGGAATATTCTTTTGGCTCTTTTTTCCCGCGAGACTATCACCCCGGCTATTGTGAATATGAGAATCTGCCTCCCCCGTGGGAAGCCGTGGAGCGAATCGAGCTATGGATGGCGACTCGCAAGCCAATTCGTCTCGATATTACCGGAACCGCGATTAAAGGGCTGACAACCATTCGCTCCTTCCAGTACAGCGAGCGCGCCGGCAATCCCGGCGATGTGTATTATGAGCTGGAGCTGAAGGCGTATAAGTCCGTGGAATTTCGCGAGGTGGATACATCAGGCTCCGGCAAAGCGATGGTGATCGCGGAGGAGAAGCGTCCAGAGCTGCGAACGCCGCCAGCCTCGTATATTGTCGTTCCGGGCGATACATTATGGAAAATCGCTCAGCGCACTTTAGGCAACGGCGACAGATGGCGCGAGGTTTACACAGCGAATCAAGCCGCAATCGGCAAAGATCCGAACCGGCTTATTCCCGGTCAAAAGCTGGTGATCCCGGCATGAGCTGGAGCGTGATCTACAAGGACGCCAAGCAAGAGGCGCATCTGGATCATATCGTGAAATCCGTGAGCTGGAGCGGCGATGTTATGCAGGCAGCCCGTAAGCTGACGGTGCAGGTCTCCAATACTAGCGATCTGCGCAAGCCGTTGATTGCATTCCAGAAAGGCGCCGAGCTGCGGCTGGTTGAGGATGGGAAAAAGGAGCTATTTCGCGGTGTGCTATTCGCCGATTCCATGGACTCCGGCGGTCAAATGACGTTGACGGCGTACGACGAGAACATTTATTTGACCAAAAACAAGGATACAAAAATTTTTCGCGGGCAAACGGCCGCTGCGATTATCAAGAAGCTGTGTAATGAATTTTCTATACCGCTTGGTGAGGTGCACGACACGAAGTTCGTTATTCCGAAGCTGGTATTTCGCGACAAAACGCTATTTGAAATGATGGTGACAGCGCTGACGGAATCAGAGAAACAGAATGGCGAGCGGTTTTTTCTTTCTTCAAAGGAAGGAAAGCTGCAATTACTGGCCCGCAAGCAGCAGAAAAAGAAGTGGGTGCTGGAGAATGGCGTCAATTTGTTGACGGCGAGCTACAGTCAGTCGATTGAAGAGACGCGCACGCAAGTGAAGATAGCAGGCGGCGACGAGAAGAAAAAAGAGCTTTCGGCTGTTGCCAAGGACGGCGAGGTTATTAAGCTGTATGGTGTGATGCAGCATTTGGAGAAGCCGRGACAGAATATGACGAAATCGCAAATGGAGCAGCGTGCCAAGCAGCTGTTGAAGGATTTGGCGATGATCAAGGACGAAGCGAGAATCGAGTGCTTAGGCATCCCGGATGTAATCGCCGGCTCCTGCATTTATGTGAAGGAAGAGCTGACGGGAATTGTCGGCGGCTATTATGTATCTGCCGACGAGCACCGCTATGAGAAGAGCAGCCACACGATGTCGCTGACGCTATCGGCAACCGACGATCTGCCGAAGATGGAATACAAGGAACAGAAGGGGGCGCAATAGCATGGAGCGCATTGAAGGCTCGGGAGCAAGCCAGCTCGTTCAGTTGATCCGCGCTATCGGTCATAATACCGATATTACGTTCGAGCTGGCGACGGTGACTGCCGACGCTCCGGAGCTGAAGATTAAAGTGGATCATATGAATATCGAGCTGGAGAAGGATGATTTGATTGTTGCGAAATCGCTGACGAAGCATATACGCAGTGTGACGCTGACGAGCAAGGATAAGGGTAAGATTTCATCGACCAGTGTAAGTATGAACTACAATATGGTTCTTGCTAATGCATCTGTAACAACGTTTGATTTTAATTCCTTCGGTCTTGATACCGCCGAGTTCAAGGTCGAGACAGCGGAACTGGAATTTCTCGACGAACTGAAGAAGGGTGAACGAGTTATCGTTACAGGTATCAATCAGGGCCAAACCTACATTATTTTGGATCGGGCGGTGATGTATTAATGGCATTATCTCCGCTGCAGAGTCGGGAGGAACGGTATGAAGCCGTTGCTCCGAAAGCTAGTCCGTCCCGCACTTATCTTCTTAATTTCGATACAGGCGAAGTGGAGGAACGGTTGATCGACGGGGTGGATGCACTGCGTCAGTCGATTCGCAAGTCAATCGAAACGGCTCGTTATCGCTATATGATTTACAACGGCCAATACGGATGTGAGCTGAATGACCTGCTTGGGCAGGACATATCCCAGCAGCTGCTGAAGAGCGAAATCAAACGTGTTATATCGGAGGCGTTGCTGGCTGATGACCGAATTCGATCCGTCGGGCAATTCCAGATTGAACGAGTCGGCGATAAGCTGTTCGCATCGTTTGCAGTCACAACATCCGAGGGCGTAATGGAGCAGGAGGTGAGCATTTAACATGTTCGAGCAAGAAACGAAGAAAGCCATTCTGGATCGGATGCTGGCAGCCTCGCCGGACAGTCTGGACAGACGACAGGGGTCGGTTACCTTTGACCTGTTGTCGCCAGTAGCTATTGAACTGGCGCAAGCCTATATTCAGCTGGATAATGTGCTGCGGTTTGGTTTTGCCGGTTCTCAGCAGCCTTCCGTTTTTTTGGATATGAGAGCTGCTGAGGTTGGCGTATTCCGGCTGGAAAGCGTAAAGGCGGCAGGGATTGTCGTATTCAACGGCAATGAGAATGTGTCGATCCCCGTAGGCACAGCGGTTTCAACCGATGAGGAAACCCCGATTACGTTCATAACGGCTGAGCCGGGAATTATTCAGCAAGGCAAAGCGGCTGTGAAAGCTTATGCGGCCAATGGGGGAGCAGCCGGGAATATTGCTGCCGGGCGGATTAAGCTGATGCTTGGCTCGTTGTCGGGAGTTGTGGCGGTTACGAACCCGGAACCGTTCGATAACGGGACGGATACCGAAAGCGACGAATCGCTGCTTAACCGGTATTACGACCGGGTACGGCGTCCAGCCACAAGCGGCAACGAATGGCATTACCGCCAGTGGGCGCTAGAGGTAGCTGGCGTTGGCGATGTGAAAGTATTTCCCGTTTGGGCCGGCAATGGCACAGTGAAGCTAACGATACTTTCGAAAGATAAGAAAGCTCCTGATGGCGACATTATTAAACGTGTCTCCGATGCTGTTGATGCGCGGCGTCCGGTTGGTGCTTCTGTAACGGTCTGGCCGGCTAAGGAAGTTCCTCTTCGGGTTTCGGCTGCGCTTAAGCTAGCCCCGGGAGCTGAAATGGACAAAATTTCCGCCTTGTTTCAGCTTCAACTCACGGAGTATTTAGCGGAGCTTGCTTTCCGTCATGATATTGTTCCTTATAACCGGATATTCGGCTTGCTGCTTGATATCAAAGAGATTGCGGACTTTAGCGATTTGCGTATTAATGGGGTTAACGGCAATTTATCGCTGGAGGCAGATGAGGTTGCTATAGCTGGGGCGGTGAATTTCGTTGTCTCGTAATATTTTGGCTGACATGTTGGATTATTTGCCTAATTACTATTCCGAGTCAGCGCTTGTTGATAATTTGACCAGCCGTGAAGCAGAGGAATTGCAAATTCTTCATACCCGCATGCAAGACGTGTTGAGGCAGTTCTTTGTCGGAACTGCAACATGGGGATTATCGAAATGGGAAGAGCTTTGCGGCATTCCGACGGACAAAGATAAGCCATTCGAACAGCGGCGTTCGGTTATACTGACGAAGCTTCGCGGTGCTGGTACGATTACGCTGGCCACGATTAAAGAGGTGGTTGACTCCTTCGAGAACGGCGTTATTCAACTGGAGGAAAACTTCTCTAAATATGAGGTTATTATTACGTTTATCGGCACGCGAGGTCTGCCGCCGAATTTGGGTGATGTCGAGCATGCGTTGCGCGAAGTTGTACCGGCGCATTTGCAGATCAGCTTCCGGTTCACTTATTTGGTCTGGGAGGAGCTGGACTTGGCAGGTCTATCCTGGGCAGAGCTGGAGGGTTTGAATATGACATGGGAGCAGCTTGAGGTTTGGAAACCAATTGAAAGGGAAGAGTATGATGCCTAACAAATTGCCGACAAATCTGCACACCTTTGAGGCTAACGATACAGTCAGTCGCGCTGCGCAGAATGAAAATATCAAAGTGATTGATGCGCTGTTTCACCCGTCAAGCGGACATCGGCATAGCGGAGAACCGGGTGATGCGCCGCCAATAGGGAGTGGGGGCTTAGCAACTGGAGCTGTAATAGCTGCCAAAATAGCAAGCGGAGCAGTTACATCGGAAAAGCTTGCAGCGGCATCTGTAACGAGCGACAAGCTTGCTGCATTCGCGGTTATGAATAGCAATTTGGGACTCGGTGCTGTATCCGCGGATAAGCTTGCTGAAGCTTCCGTTACAGGGAGCAGAATTGCCCCGGCTTCAGTTAATGCCGGGCATATTGTCGATGGCGCAGTAACGGAGAATAAGCTTGCTCCGGCTTCAATCACAAGCAGCAAGCTGACCAATGGCGCGATTACGGCGGATAAAGTAGCCGAAAATGCGATTACGAGCGTGAAAGTTGCGGACAATGCCGTTACAGCTAACAAGCTGGCGAGCAACAGTGTTGATCGCAGACATCTGCGGGGAGGCGGACTAGGCTCCAATATTGCGAAATTCAAACCGGTTAGCCTGACCGGAGGCAATCTTACCGGCAGTCCTACGGTGCATTATGC
>NZ_JBFRGE010000117.1:0-13314 GCF_052115185.1 Paenibacillus sp. 2TAB19
GCGACGGACGTTACGAAGCTAATAAAAAACGCGGATGAAGCCATGTATAAGGTTAAACGGTCGGGGAAAAATGGTAGCTTGATTTATACAAGCAACTAACTTTACCAAGAGCGCTGTCCCAGTTTGGGGCGGCGCTTTTTACGATCCTTCTATATCCTGAACCCAATGAATATATTTTGTTGTAGGAATTCGGATGCAGATATAAGGAKGAAGCGGGCAAAATGAACGTTTATTCTAACGGTTCTTTTATACATATAACCACGGAGCCAAGGGTGCAAATGATTAACAGCTTTATTGCCTTTATACGTGAAGCGAATGAACTTCTACAAGAGGAAACCGATCTGTCGCCTGCTAATCAATTGGTTACGAATCTGATTAGCCAGCTCTCGCTTCAGTTGCGATACCCTTATTTTCCGGAAGAGGTACAAGCCGTTCTAAGCAACGAATACGTTCGAATGAACCAACGAAAACTGCAGGATAAGTTGTCGGAAGCCGAGTTTTTAGTAGAGCTGAGCGATTCTCGCGACATTTCCAGTTTGGAGGGCACTGTCTTGGATATCGTGACGAGGCTGCCTAATTGGAATGTATACATGGCCTTGGTTAGTCAGGAGCTGTCCACGCTTCGTCAGTTCACCCCGCAGGATAGTCAGACAGAGAAGTCTCCGATTGTTTTTGTTGGCAGCGGGCCGTTGCCGCTAAGTCCAATTATTTTGCACTTATTCGGTGATGTGGAGGTTATCTGCGTGGAAATGGATGCGGTGGCCTATGAGGCATCCAGCACTTTGCTAGAGCACATGGGCTTGGGGGATAAGGTGACTGTCGTGTTGGGTAATGGATCAGATTTCGATTATCGTTCTTATAGCCGGATCTTTGTTGCTAGTCTAGTGAGGAATAAGCAAGCGGTGCTTGAACAAATCCGTCATACGTCCCCGGATTCTCTAGTAGCTGTTCGCACAGCGGAKGGAATGAGGCAAATGATGTACGAAGCGATTGATGAATCGCAGTTGAGTCAGGAGGGGTGGAACATTCTAGGGCGAACTCGTCCTGATCAAAATCTGGTCATTAATTCGACTTTGTTTCTGGACTTAAAAGCCTCCCTGTAATGGGGCGGCTTTTATTATGGTTACGAAACATTAGTTAAAATTGTAGGGGTACTTCTATAATTTGATAAGTTGTTATGTATGCGCTTACCTTCTACAATTTAGTTGCACATGACAAAAATTGGTCTTGTTGCTGAACTTAATAAATTTGTTCTTAGCCAGGAGGTGGCAGTTAGAGGTTTAAGGAATACGGTCGTAAATAAAAATTCTAGGAGGCGGAATATGTTCAAATTCAAGAAGAAAGTATTTACGGTATTAATGGCAGCAACAATGAGCTTCAGCTTGTTTGCAGCAACTACAAATGCAGCGACAGACTATTGGCAAAATTGGACCGACGGCGGCGGGACCGTAAATGCGACCAATGGAGCTGGCGGCAACTACAGCGTTAGCTGGTCGAATACCGGCAATTTTGTTGTCGGCAAAGGCTGGAATACCGGATCGCCAACTCGGACCGTTAATTACAATGCAGGTGTATGGGCGCCGTCCGGCAACGGGTATTTGACTCTCTATGGTTGGACGAGAAACTCGCTCATTGAATACTACGTCGTAGACAGCTGGGGTACTTATAGACCTACCGGAACACATAAAGGCACAGTGACCAGCGATGGCGGCACCTATGATATCTACACGACTCAGCGAGTGAATGCTCCYTCCATTGACGGTACCAAAACATTCACCCAGTTCTGGAGCGTCCGTCAGTCCAAGCGACCGACCGGCAGCAACGTTGCGATCACGTTCAGCAACCACGTTAACGCATGGAAGAGTAAAGGAATGAATCTGGGCAGCAGCTGGTCTTATCAGGTGTTGGCGACAGAGGGATATCAAAGCAGCGGCAGCTCCAACGTAACGGTGTGGTAATAGGTCGTCTGAAGAGGGGCAACTGACGAGCCCATTCTTATAGAAGAATGAAGGGGCGCGGCCGAGGCAGCCTTCACGGCAGAAAGGCCGAAGGTCGTTTCCCTTTCATTTGATCCGTCAGTCCGTTTAAAGGAGATATTTCCATGAGAAAGACGATTATTTTCCTTTTCATAGCAACAACACTTGTAGTCGGCGCTTGTTCGCAACAAGAGCCCGAACGTAAGCCAGAACCAATGCCTGACAATTTTGTATTCGTCCAAGGCGGAGCTTTCGTGAACAAGAAGTCCAACTATTATGGGCAAAACGTAACCTTATCAAGCTTTTACATCGGAAAATACGAGGTCACTCAAAAAGAGTGGATGGACGTCATGGGAAGCAATCCTTCGGCCTTCAAAGGCGATGATTTGCCGGTTGAAACGGTAAGCTGGTACGACGCGGTGGAGTACTGCAATAAGAGGAGTATAAAAGAAGGGTTAACACCGTATTACCATATAGATAAAAATAATAAAGATCCAAAAAATAAAAGCGAAACCGATCATTTAAGATGGACAGTAACGATCAATGAGGGAGCAAATGGTTACCGATTGCCGACAGAAGCGGAGTGGCAATATGCCGCGGGCGGAGGTCAGTTGAGCAAGAGCTACATCTATAGCGGGAGTGATCAAGCAGACGAAGTAGCATGGTATTGGAAAAATGCCGGAGACAAAATTTTAACAGGGGAATGGAACTGGCCAATTGTAGAAAACAACCACAATAAGACACAACCGATCGGAGCAAAGAAATCCAACGAGTTAGGAATTTACGATATGTCCGGCAATGTGAGGGAATGGTGCTGGAACGGGTATGGAGATTCGGACAGCAATAGCAACTCTACTCGGGTTGTGAAGGGCGGCGGATGGATGGGCGATGTCGGTGAACTATTCTATCTGAGCAATTTCGAAGCGAATGGCATTGGCCCTGATCAAGGTTTCCGGGTGAGTCGCGGCGAGTAGCGGATAAGCGAGCTTTGTTTAAAGAGACGTCGGCTTAGGGCCGACGTCTTCGTAGTTTAAATAGTTAAAAGGCTGTTCGCATTTATTTCTTTATCAGATTCAAGCGAAGCGCCTGCTGCTCCGTTAAAATAAATTCCTCCTGGGGCCAAAATTCTTCTTCCTCGTCTCTGCCGAACAGGCGAAGCAGCTCCTTCCAAACCCCTTTCTCCATTGCTTCCGAGGCGGAAATCATGATCTTCAAAGTAATCACCTCCAGCTTTCTGTATACATGATTACACATATCTTAGTTAGTATAAACATCGCTGCAATGATAATGAACGGAAAGAGATGAGTTGAGATAATGGAATTGGAATTCGATCGAACAGTAGTCATAAGCGATATCCATGGTTGCTATCAAGAATTTGTAGATCTAATTAAGTTAGTCAAGTACAACTCTAGAAGAGACAGACTCATCTTGCTTGGAGATTATGTAAGCAGGGGACCTCGCAGCAAAGAAGTTGTAGAGCTCGTTATGTCTTTGGTTAGGGAGCATGGAGCGATAGCTTTACAAGGTAACCACGACCACCGTTTTGTTAGGGTAATGGAAGACCATGCAAGCGAGAATGAAACGGCAAGATTTTTTGAGTACGGCGGACTTGAAACCCTGCATAGTTATTGTAAAAACAATATTAGGATTAGCCCTGAGCTTTTACATGAAATAAGGAGCTATATGGGTCTGTTTTCGTCACACCTTACATTTTTGAAACAACTTCCGTATTATTACGAGGACCAAGACTACATATATGTGCATGCCGGTTTAAACCCCGAATATCGCAAATTAACAGATCAGAATATTCAAGATTTGTTGTATATCAAAGAACCATTTTATAACAACAGAACGAATGTAGAGAAGGTTGTTATTTTCGGCCATACCATTACGAAGGATATTCATGGTGTTCCAGATATCTGGCTTGGCGGTGACAAGATTGGCATTGATGGCGGATGCGCTTTTGGATACCAACTGAATGGCTTGGAGATAAAGGATGGAAAAGTGAATCGTTTGCTTAACATAAAAGCAAGAGCTGACAAAAACTCGTTATAGCGACACGATCCGAAAATTGTTTTATAGAACTATACTATGTATAATTTTTGAGTAAAGGAGTTGACCAAATATGAAGATCATTTATCATGGACATTCTGCGGTGCAGATCATTACGGGGGACAAGTCGTTGATTATCGACCCATTCCTTAGCGGTAATCCGCTAGCCGTCACGAAGCCGGAGGATATTAAAGCGGATGCCGTCCTATTGACGCATGCGCATGGGGATCACATTCTGGATGCCGCTCCGATCGCGAAGGCTAATCAAGCACCGGTTGTCGCCAATGTTGAATTGGCCGCTTACATGTCATGGAAAGGCGTCGAGACGATCGGCATGAACATTGGGGGTACTATAGACCTCGGATTCGCAAAAGCGAAGATGGTACAGGCCATCCACACGTCCGGTATCGTCGATGAAGAGACCAAGACGGTCATCTATGGCGGCGTTGCTGCGGGCTATATTGTGCGTGTCGAAGGAAAGACGATTCTACATACTGGCGACACGGCTTTATTCAGCGATATGAAGCTGTTAGGCGACCGCGAAAATATCGATGTCGTGTTATTGCCGATCGGCGATCATTTTACGATGGGTCCCGAGGATGCGCTTAAGGCTGCGGAGTGGTACCGGGCGAAGCTGGTCATTCCCGTCCATTACAACTCGTTCCCCGTCATTAAGCAGGATGCAGACCAGTTCGTAAGCCAGTTAGAGGCCCGCGGCATTAATGGCAAAGTGCTCGCGCCGGGTGAGGCAATCGAGCTGTAGACAAGCTATTGCGGCGTCGTGGCCGACATCTTATATTGACGTAGAAAGTCTCGTCAATATAGAATAGTAAACAATGAAATATACCTACTCGCGTTCTGATGTTGACTAGAYAGCTAGAGACATAGCAGATTTTTTCTGCTATGTCTCTTTTTTTATTCCTTTATAGCGATAAATGTAAGTATCACGCGTGAGGTGAAAAAGAAATGAAAGATTACGGCCATGAATATGCGGACATTTACTATTACACACCAAACGAATTCGAGAWGCTTGGCGGGCTTTGGCCGCTGCGAACCGGGCATAACGTGGCGAATGCAAATTACAGTGTAGGGCCGAGGGTTATTGAATGTTTTTCCTTCCATTTCGTGCTTGAAGGCGCAGTGACGTTGTCCGGCATGGGAGAGACGGTGACGTTAACGAAAGATAGCCTGTTTTGCCTCTTTCCGGACGTGAAGCACAGCTACTGGGTCGAGCAGTACGATCCGGATTGTCCGCTCCGATTGCACTGGCTGGCGTTTAACGGATCGCAGGCAGAATCGCTTGTCAGAAGACTCGGGCTATCGGAGCAAAGGCCGTATTTGCGCAACAAGCTCACGGCAGACCTATCCGGTCTACTGAAGGCTAGCATGAAGCAAATGGGAGATTGGCAGAAGGATGGAGATTTGCAGTTGCAAATTATGTTATACCGTCTGTTCGAATTGCTGGCGCGTCCGCTCCCCGATGTGCCGGAAGACAAGGACTGGCTGAATGCCTGCCTGCAATATATGGAAACGCACTATGCCGAGGGTATCACCGTCGCGGACCTTGCGCGATTCACCGGCATGCACCGTTCCCATTTGTCCAGTAGATTCAAGAATCATTTCGGGATGAGCCCCCGCGAATATTTAATCAAGTTGAAGATGGAGCGGGCGGGGGAAATGCTGCGCAATCGGACGTTATCCGTTACGGACATCTCTATGTCTCTTGGCTATACGGATTTATATACATTCTCCAGAGCTTTCTGCACGTACTACGGAAAGTCGCCTACGGCTTACCGGAATCATTTGCTCGCACACAACAAAATGCCAAATGAATGACAACGAAATGTCATTTCTATTTGATGTTTGTTACTTTATGCTAAATGCAAGGTATAAAACCTACTAAATTAATTAGAATAGTATGATTTGGAGGAGGAAGATGTAATGAAACGCAAACATTTGGGAAAAGCAACGATAAGCACGATGATCGCTTTCAGTCTGGTAGCGGCGGGATGCCAATCCGGGTCCGGCACGAATAAGGAGTCCGCACCTGAGGGGAGTCCCGAAACGGTCGTGAGCAAGGACGGGTACCCGATCGTGCAACAGCCGATCAAGCTCAAGATGTTCTCCCGGATCGCTCCGGTGAACGGACCTTTCAAGGATATGCCGGTGTTTCAGGATTACGAGAAAACGAGCAATGTGCAGGTGGAATTCACCGAGGTGCCCACGGACGGCTTCCAAGAGAAGAAAAATTTGCTGTTCGCGTCGAATGAGCTCCCGGACGCTCTGTTCCGCTCAGGCCTTACGCCGCTCGAGACGATTCGTTACGGAACGGCCGGCCAGCTGATTCCGCTGGAAAACCTGATTGATGACTACGCTCCGAATTTCAAAGGGCTGATGGACCAATATCCGGAGATTCGGTCGGCGATAACGACACCGGAAGGCCATATTTACGCGCTTCCTGCCGTCGTTACGCTCGGCGCAGCGCGGACCGACAAAAAATGGATCAATCAAGCATGGCTGAAGCAGCTGAATCTAAAAGAACCGGAGACGACCGAGGATCTATACAACGTCCTTGTTGCTTTCCGGGACAAAGATCCGAACGGCAACGGCAAACAGGATGAAATTCCGATGACCGCGCGCGCAAGCAGCGGACCGGGTCTGGGCTTGCCGGTCGTATCGATGATGAGCGGATCATTCGGGCTCGATCTGCAGCTCGGTTACAATATCAACTTGGAAAATAACAAAGTGGATATTTGGATGGGCAGCGAGCGTAATAAAGAGCTGTTGATCTATTTGAACAAGCTGTACAACGAGAAGCTGCTGGATCCCGAGGTATTCTCGCACAAGGAAGCGCAATATCTCGCCAAGCAAGCGTCGGGCACGGCAGGTTTCTTCTTCGATCAGACAAACAATCCGTTTCTGGAAATCGCGGACCAGTATACGGGAATAGCGCCGCCGGAAGGTCCGCACGGGGATCGTCTGCAAAGTCAAGGCGCGCCGGTTCCGCGGGATTTTGGTGCATTTGCCATTACTTCGGTCAATAAAAATCCCGAAGCGACGCTGCGTTGGGTCGATTATTTCTACGGCGAAGAGGGCTCGACGCTGCTCCGATTCGGAAGAGAAGGGGAGCATTACGAGCTGAAGGACGGCATCCCGTATTACAAGGAGGAGTTCTTGAAATCGGGCAATCAGGCGAAAATTACCCCTTACGCCGGCGGCGGAGCGCCGCATCTGATCAGCGATAAGGTGGCCTCTTATATCAATCCGCTTCAGGTTCAGGAGGCGCAGAGCAAGCTGGATCCGTTTATGCCCGAGATTCGTTACGCGGCTCCGATGTTCGACGAGGAAACCGCGCGCAAAGTCGACGTGCTACGCAATGACATCGACAAATATTACGAGGAGCAGAGCACGAAATTTATTGCAGGATCGCTCAGCTTCGACAAATGGGACGAATTCCAGGCTACGCTCCAGAAAATGAACATCGACGAATTGGAGAAGCTTTACCAAGACGCCTACGATGCGATGAATAAATAATGCGACCGTAAGATGAAAATTCCAATTGGTTGAAGAAAGGAGGGAGCGCATGAAAACGGCGCAGGCCAATTCGCAATATGGTTCTCCCGAGAGCCGCGCAGGCCGCGGCTCTCGGTTGCTCAAGCAGATAGCCAGACGATACGATCTATACTTAATGCTTCTTCTGCCGATTGTTTGGTATGCGATCTTTCATTACGGCCCGCTGTACGGACTGCAAATCGCGTTCAAAAACTTCAATCCGGCGAAAGGAATACTCGGCAGCGAATGGGTGGGCTTTGAGCATTTCGAACGGTTTTTCGATTCCTATTACTTCCGAAGACTTCTCTGGAACACGGTGTCCATCAATCTGTTCTCGCTGCTGATTGCGTTCCCGATCCCTATTTTGCTGGCGCTCATTGTTAATGAAATCCCGAGTAAAGCTTTCGGCAAATGGCTGCAAAACATTACCTACATTCCGCACTTTATTTCGGTCGTCGTCATGGTCGGCTTGATCAYGTTGCTCCTTGATCCGAGAAGCGGTCCGATCAATCACCTGATCGAGGCGTTCGGCGGCGAGCCGATCCGTTTCATGGAAGAAGCGGGATGGTTCAAGACGATTTTTATCGGATCGAACATTTGGCAAAACATGGGGTGGCAGTCGATTATCTACATTGCGGCGCTAAGCGGAGTTAATCCGCACTTGTACGAAGCGGCCAAGATGGACGGCGCATCCCGTATGAGACGCATTTGGCATGTTTCCTTGCCCGGCATCGTTCCCGTTATAGTTATCCTGCTTATTTTGGATATCGGCCATTTCATGAACATCGGCTTCGAGAAAGTGCTGCTGATGCAGAACAATTTGAATCTCGAGTCTAGCGACGTCATCTCCACGTTCGTGTACACGACGGGCATCCTCAAGGGAGAGTATGGCTACACGGCCGCGATCGGACTGTTTAACTCGGTCATTAATCTGGCGCTGCTGCTGCTCGTGAATCGATTTGCGCGCAAAACGGCGGAGACGAGCTTATGGTGAGGGGGAAATGCATATGTTCATAAAGGGCGTTGCCGAGGAACGGTTGTTTAACRTGATCGTATACGCGATCGCGGCAGTGATTATCGCCATCGTGATGTATCCTCTTCTATTCGTGGTGAGCGCTTCGGTCAGCGATCCGGCGCGGGTGCTGAACGGGGAGATGTGGCTGCTGCCGAAAGGCTTGACGCTGGAAGCTTACACGAATATTTTGCATAACGAACGAATTTGGATCGGTTACCGCAATACGATTATATACGCTGCGGCCGGCACGGCAATCAACATTGTCATGACGGTGTTGGCGGCATATCCGCTATCAAGGCCGGATCTTCCAGGGCGCAAAATGCTAATGCTGATCATCACGCTCACGCTGTTCTTCGGGGGAGGACTTATACCAACGTATTTGCTCGTCAAGGAATTGGGGATGGTCAACACCATGTGGTCGTTGATCGTTCCAGGGGCGATCTCTACGTACAACTTAATCGTGATGAGAACGTACTTCCAATCCAGCATTCCATGGGAGCTGCAGGAAGCGGCCCATATAGACGGGTGTTCGAACTGGCGGTTGCTGCAAAGCATCATCCTGCCGTTGTCGAAGCCGATATTGGCGGTGATGGTGCTGTTCTATGCGGTTGGCCATTGGAATTCGTTTTTTAACGCTCTTATCTATATTCGCAACGAGGAGCTTTATCCGCTTCAACTGATCTTGCGCGAAATTTTGATGATTAGCCAATCCGATGCCATCGACGGCAACGTCGGTCTGGAGGATAAGATTTTGCTGGCCGAGAGCATCAAGTATGCGGTTATTATCGTCTCCAGTTTGCCCGTGTGGATCATGTATCCTCTCGTGCAGCGGCATTTCGTCAAAGGCGTAATGATCGGGTCGATCAAAGGTTAAGGATTACAGGTAAATCCGAACGGAGGTTTAATGTTGAAACCGAACGCAACGATAACAGTCAACTGCATCGGCAGGAGCGAGCATACGATCTCGCCTTATTTATTCGGTCATTTCGTAGAGGATATCCGGGATCATATGGATGCGATGCTTGCCTATCCGCTCAAGGATATGGATTTCGAAAGCGAGGCCGAGACGAGGACGGCGGTGTCGGGAAGCTGGTTCGCCTATACGAACGGACGCAATACGAAGTACGCGCTGGAGTCGCCGGCGCCGGGGCATTCGGGCCGTGCCCAGCGCATTCGCATAGGGAGCGATGACGAGTCTTATGCCGGCATTGCGCAGAAGGCCGCATTGAAAGGGCCGATGACCTATTCGGTCAAGCTGGTGGCGCGGGCGTCCGTCGAGCTTCGTTATTTGCTCGTCGAAGCGGTAAACCGTCGATCTGAGGAAAGGATAGGCGTCGTACGCATTGAGCTGGAGAGCCATAACTGGCGGCAATACGAAGCCGAGCTGAACATAACCCGCGCTTGCCAAGACGCGGAGATTCGGCTGTACGTGCCGGACAGCCATCCGAGATGGCTGGATCATGTGTCCACCGGCATGCTGTGGCTCGATCATGTCTCATTGCTGCCGGGCGACAGCGTCGGAGAGGTGAAGCGCGAGATCGTGGAAATGACCAGATCGCTTAACGCGGGGATGATGAGGCTGGCGGGCAACTATATCAGCGCTTACCATTGGGAGCATGGCGTTGGTCCCGTGCTGAAGCGGCCCGTCATGTACAACGAAGCATGGGGAGGCTGGGCTAGCAAATATTTCGGCACGGATGAATATATAAGGTTCTGCCGAGAGCTTGGCGTCGAGCCGCTCATCTGCGTGAACGACGGCTCCGGCACGCCGGAGGAAGCCGCGAGATGGGTGGAATATTGCAACGGGGATATCGATACGCCAATGGGAGCGATGCGCGCGGCGAACGGATATCCCGACCCGTACGATGTCCGGTATTGGGAGGTCGGCAACGAAGTATGGGGAGAGTGGCAGGTCGGTTACTGTTCCGCGGAACAGTTCGCGCAGCGCTATATCGCCTATGCCGAGGCCATGAAGGCAATCGATCCTTCCCTCGTCTTATTAGCTTGCGGGCATACGGATCAGGAATGGAACCAAACGGTGCTCGATATCGCCGGCGAACATATCGATTATTTGACCCTGCATCTGTATCATGGCTACGGGCGGTTCGGGATGAACCGCGACACGCCGGCGGAGGACCGTTATAAGGCAATAGCCTCCTTCCCAGAATGGACGCGCGACAGCATCCGCAGGACAGCGGAGTTGATCGGAGCGAACGCCAAGCATCGCCATGTGAAGCTGGCAATCACCGAATACAATACGATGTATTATCCGAACACGATTAGAAAAGGTATCCCGAACGAGCATACGCTGGGAGCTGCCGTCGCCAACGCCGCCAACCTGAATGAGATGCTGCGCTGCAGCGACATGGTGCACATCGGAAGCTTCTCCGACCTCGTGAACGGTTGGCTTGGGGGTTGCATCCGGGTCGGCGACTATTATGCCGATCAATACTGCGGCAAATCGCCGGGGTGGAGCGGCCATCCTCTTACGGTATACGGAACGCCGACCTATGAAGTGTTGAAGCTGTATGCAACCCGGGACATCCGGCATATCGTTCCCGCCGATGTCGCGTGCGGCACCTTCGGGGTCCACGCGGCTAAGCCGGCTCCCGTCAGTCTCGACGCGCTTCCGGATTTGGATGTCACGGCTTGCGTCAACGAAGACGGAAGCTCGGTCACGGTGTTTATCGTGAACCGCAGCCTGCAGGAGGTTAAAGCCGAGCTGCGCTTAGACGGCTTCGAACCCGGCGAAGAAACGGTTGTGCATGAAATTACGGGCGACTCCCCTGAAGATATCAATTCCGTCTTCGAGCCGGACCGTATTATTAGCGAGAGCCGAATCGTGCCGGCCGCCGAATGGGAACGAGGTTATCCGCTACGCCCGGCATCCGTTTACTGTCTCGAAATGAAGGCGAAGCATCGAAGAGGAGACTTGAAATGACAACGAGAGCATACGTCAAGGATTATCCGAGACCTCAATTTGTACGGGATCAGTGGGTTAACTTGAACGGCGAGTGGAGCTTCCGCTTTGATGATTCGAATGCCGGAGAGCGGGAGAGATGGCAGGAGAAGTTCGAGGCAATCGACCGCATTACCGTCCCCTTTACTTATGAAACGCAAGCGAGCGGGATCGGCATCGAATCGTTTCATGCCAAGGTTTGGTATGACAGAACGGTCCAGATTCCGAAGGATGCCGAAGGCAAAGCGGTCATCCTGCATTTCCAGGCTGTAGACTATGATGCCAAGGTGTGGGTGAACGGCATGCTGGCGGGCAGTCACCGGGGAGGGTATGCGGCTTTTTCCTTCGATATTACCCCATATCTAGTCTTTGGCGCCGACAACCGGATTACCGTGAAGGCGGAGGACGGCAACGATACAACGCAGCCGCGGGGCAAGCAGCGCTGGACCAAAGATAACTTCGAATGCTTCTATGTGCAGACGACGGGAATATGGCAGACGGTATGGTTGGAATATGTGGAGGAAGAGCGGCTTGAAGCGGTCAAAATAACGCCGGATATCGACCGTTCCGTCGTTCGTTTCGAATATGAGGTGCTAGGAACGGAATCGGCTTCCGAGCTGCGATTGGAGGCTGTCATTACGTTGAAGGGCCGGACCGTCAAACGGGTAAGCCTCGCGGCGGACCGTCCCTACTTGACCGTTGAGGTCGATCTCGTACATGAAGCGAACGGACCGTGGAAGAAATGTCACTGGTCGCCTAAACATCCGAATCTGTATGATGTCGAATTTATTCTTTATTCGGGCGGCGAAATCGCGGACAGGGTGTTTTCTTATTTTGGCATGAGGAAGGTTTCYATTGAGAAAGGAAAGGTACTGCTGAACAATTCGCCATTGTATCAACGGCTTATATTGGACCAAGGGTATTGGCCGGAAAGCCATTTGACGCCGCCTAGCGAAGAAGCGATCATAGCCGATATCGACAGCATATTGGAAATGGGCTACAACGGCGTGCGCAAGCATATGAAAATCGAAGATGCCCGTTTTCTCTATTGGTGCGACGTGAAAGGACTGCTGGTTTGGTCCGAGATGGCAGCTACGTTCGAATATCATGACCGTGCGGTAGAAGCGTTTACGAAGGAATGGCTGGAAATCGTCCGTCAGCAGTATAATCATCCCAGCATTATTACTTGGGTCCCGTTCAATGAGTCGTGGGGAGTGCCATCCATTCTTCGAGATCAGAGGCAGCAGAAGTTTACGGAAGGCATCTATCATTTGACCAAATCGATCGATCCTTACCGTCCGGTCGTCGCGAACGACGGCTGGGAGCATACGGTCTCCGATATATTGACCTTGCATAATTACGTGGAGACAGGCGATGGATTCTTGAAGCGATACGCGAACAAAGAGGCGATCGTGAACAAGGATACGACGTGCAACCAATGGAAGTATGCATTGGCGGAAGGTTACGAATACCGGGGACAGCCGATCATCATAAGCGAGTACGGCGGAATYGCGTTCCGGACGGACAAAGGCTGGGGCTACGGGGATTCGGTAACGACCGAAGAGCAGTTTCTGGAACGGTTCGGCGGCTTGACCGGGGCGATCAAAAGCCTTGATTATATATGCGGGTACTGCTACACGCAAGTAACCGACGTGCAGCAGGAAGTGAACGGCCTGCTCACCGAGAACCGCATTCCGAAAATTCCGCTAGCCAAAATCAAAGCGATTAATTTGGCCTGAACTTAGGCATCGATGCACGAG
>NZ_JBFRGE010000118.1:0-12928 GCF_052115185.1 Paenibacillus sp. 2TAB19
CGCAAATGCCTAGTGCCGTTTCGCGGTAAATCGGGCGTTCGAAACCGCAGAGGAGAGCCAGCTCCTCGGCTTCGAACAAATTCATGGCCGCAGTCCCGAGGTTACAGGCATCCTGCACCTCCGGTTGGTCTTTCTTGAACAATACATAATCGTAGTGACAATGTATGAGGCCGTTCGAGAGTCTGCCGCCTTTCACCCATCCGTCCAGCACCGCCAAACCGCGTTGAAGCGAGTCCTCGTTACCGAATCGCAAGTAATCGGCTAGCATGGAATTGGCCAAAGAGGCATTTTGGCCGCACCATCCGATTTCGTAATGACGGGCCTGCGCCCATTCCTCGCCATCCCATTTCCTGCCGATTGCGAAACCACGGAAATCTCCGTCTTCAGCCCACAAACCTTCCTTCGCATAAGCCATGCCCAGATTCCACACGCTTTCAGCATTAAAACGAGGTTGCACCAACTGTTTTTGAATGTGCCATGCTTCATCTAGCATCTTGCGCCACGATACGCGCGGCTGGGTATATGCTTCTATCGTCAAATAAGCACAAGTCTCGAAGCTCTCGCCAGGTGTGAATATCCGTCCCGCTTCAAACGCATCGCAATACTTGTCGCGACTAATGTATACCTCTGGCGTTTCTTCTTCGGGCCAAATCAATCGATGAATAATACAGCCGGGTTCGGCCGCAAGCGAGCATGAATAATTCTGCATGTCAGTTGGAGGCTCGCTGAACATAGACACGGCAATACCTTCGCCCTCGGAGTAAGTTGCTCCTGCGACCGCAGTTCGGTGCCATGCGAATACCCAAGGCTGACCATCTCGTTGCAAGCCTTTGGGCTCCAAACCGCTGCCCCACCCGTTTCCGTTATAGGTAACGGAAGGAATCATATAGTACTGAGGTTCGTATGAGGTTGCAAAGTCCATTGTAATCTTGCCAGACTCCGATACAGGACCGAGATAAACAAACGTCCTCGTCCATTTGACTACCCCGTCCCGCACTGATTCGAATGTATCGTTTACTTCGAAACGATCATCCTCGAACGGTAACACGCGGCCGATTTCCTTTTCATCAAGCAAAAGAGTATATTCGCCATTCATTTGACGATGCTCCCAATTAACGATTCCCATTTATATCCTTCCTTTCTGCCAAATTCGCTTTATTCGTTTAACGGACTCCTCTCATCATGTAACGGTTGGTAAAGATGCGGTTCGCATGACCTGCTTTCGTCCGCTAACGCCCATCTGCTTTTGCAAAATTTGCAATATCGTCTTTTCGTCTTTTCGTCTTTTCGTCATTGGTAGCTTGTACGTGTGGTCGCTTGCTTGTAACTTGTTCTCAGCTGTGAACAAGTTGTCCGTACTACACGCTGCAAAATCCAGCGTGAAAATCACTCCTTTGGTTTGCCGTTCTCCCATAAATCAGATTCGCAATCTCGGTACTGGCCTGGCGTAAGTCCGGAATATTTCTTGAATACTTTAAAGAAATGCCTTGGATTTTCGTATCCCACCTGTATGGCCACTTTGTCCACGGGCAGCTTTGGCTGCTCGTTCATCAGTTGCTGCGCCTTGACCACTCGGCAAGTATGGAGATACGGGATGAAATTCATACCCGATTCCTTTTTGAACATGGCGCTTACATAGCTTGGGCTCAAACCGATGTGTTTGGCGACCTGCTCCAAGGATAGGTCTTGGGCGTAATGCCTATGAATATATTCCAATGTCTTATTCATTTGTTCCGTATAAGTGCAGCTATTAAGCAAGCCGGTGAATACCTGTGTGACTTCATCTGTCTTTGCCTTGGCGGTCAGCGGTTCAGTTTCCATCTCTATGGTCCGCGCGGCATCCTCTAAAATGACGAGAAGCTCTTCCTTATCTACGGGCTTCAACAAATAATCGAGTACTTGATAACGCAATGCCTGCCGAGCGTATGAAAAGTCATCATATCCCGTCAAGATGACGAACTGGTGGCAGAGATTGCTTTCCTTCACTAGCTTAATGAACTCAAGACCGCTCATCTCAGGCATATGAATGTCGGTAATAATCAAGTGAGGTTGGAACGATTGGAGCTTCTCCAATGCCTCAATTGCATCATTCGCAGTTTCAATCCGTTGGAAGGGAGTGTTGGCATTCCGAATAATCGCGCTAAGCCCTGCAAGGATAAGCGGCTCGTCATCGACCACTAATAAATTCAACATCACTGCCCACCGCCTTTATACATTCGAATAACGCATGTCGTACCTTCCAAACTTCGACTCGTAATTGTCAGACCGGAATCATGGCCGTAGAATTGTTTGATTCGCTCATGGACATTGTACACCCCAAGTCCGCCCAAAGTCGTCTGGAATCGGTTAAGGTCCCGCTTCCCTTCCAACATCTCCTGAATCACCAAGAGGCGGTCCTCTTCGATCCCAAGTCCGTTATCCGCGATATGAACCTCCATGTATCCCACCGTCTCCAACACCCGGATCTGAAGTAACCACTGTCTCCTCAGCTTGCTCAAGCCATGAATAATGCTGTTCTCCACCAAAGGCTGCAGGATAAAGCGTGGACAGACGAAGCTGGTAATCGGTGCGGCCACGTCAATCTCAAATTGCAATCGTTCGCCGACGCGGTTWTTATGAATAGTTAGAAAATTTCTTACATGCTCAAGCTCATCCCTAAGCGTCGTCTCGAATTGGTCATTCGATAAACTGTATCGGATCAGCTTGCCAAAGGTATGGGTGAAATCCGCCACCTCGGGTGCCTCTTTCACTTCGGCTAGCATTCGGATCGACTCCAGCGTGTTGTATAAGAAATGAGGTTTGATCTGCGCCTGCAGCACCTTGTAATCGGCTTCCTTCCGCATGAGCTCTGCACGATGAACCGTATTGACTAGATCATCGATCCGTTGAAGCATCGCGTTATAAGAGACAGCTAGGAAAGATATCTCGTCGCGGTCGTGGCTTGTGTCTTCATATTTGGAGAGATTGTCGGAGTCCACATTTCGCATATGTTTGGCCAACTTTAGAATTCTGTGCGTAAGCAATGTCGCAATCCAATAGTAAATAATAGAAAGCACGAGCAGACACAAGACGCCTCCCCATGCAAACCACTGCAGCTCGCGTTGAATATTGACTTCTCTTCCGTTCGTGAACGAAATGATCTTTATCGCCAAGGGATCGACATTAATGCTGTTCCCCAACAAATTGACGTCACGGAGATAAGCATATTTGGATGCTCCATCTGCCATGGCATCCGCCGCAGCTCTCTTTAGCGCGTTGAGTCTGCCCGTCTCTTCAATATCCGTGAATAACAACTGGTTATCCTGGGATAAAACAATAATCGAATCATCCGTCTTCGTCTTCACTTTGTCGATCATCCCGCTAATGACATTATCCGTAATTTTAACTTCCATGATGCCGATCTGCTTCGAGAATGACTCATTGTAGATGTTTTGGTAATAGCGCCATACAGGCATTGCTTTCTGTTCGGGTTGATCATAGAGCCATAGTCCTTTTCCCGGCGTAAGGTGCTTGACTTTCTCATACAAAGGATCGTTATTGACAAGCTCATGGATGTCCCCGAATTCTGGCCCTAATGCGTACACGTCCGAATTGGTGCTGTACAACCGGATAGCCACAATCTTTGGATTTCCGGTGTATACATAAGAGAATCTCGGCCGGATGTATTTAACAAGGCTGTATACGTGCTCAGCTGCCGTCTCATAAGCGCCGCTCAAGTATTCCAAAGCATACTGATCGTTTTGAAAAAGTTGATATACAGATTCGACCTGCGTTAGATCCACCTTCAGATTACTGTTTACCTGTTCAATTAAATCCTGCCGGTTGCGCATATATTCTTCCAGAAATCGTATATGTGCCTGGTGATATAACAAATAAGCGAAAATGAGAATAGGAAATAGAATAATGAGTACATAGCCCAAGAACAGCTTTCTGACGATTTTTGTCTTCGGGAGAAGCCTGAGCACTTTCTTCGCCAACCATTCGAACATATTATCACTTCTTCGTTTTTGTTGTATCTTAACACAAAAAGAAGGGAAGCCAGTGCCGAATGCGCTGACTCCACCTTGTAATGCTGCGTATCCCTACTTGAATGTATCCTTAACACTATTGTACTTTTCGTTCGCCCAAGCCTCATACTTGCTAAGTCCGATTTGCTCCGCTTTATCCATCAAGTCATGATAGTACTTAACCGCCTCTTCTTCAGAGTCAGCCATATAAATCCTGACCTCTTCGTTCTTAATCATTTCATCCAACTTCGTGCGAATGACTCCAATCTCCGAATCGGATTCGGGAACGAGCATGCCAAGCGCTGGGACAAAATCGGTGTATTGCTTTGACATCTTCTTGACTTCTGCCGACTCYGTTCCCGGCACGACCTGATCCAGAGCAGCGCTGTTAGACATCAAGCCCCAGAATCCAATCGCTTCTTTATTAATATAGTCCGCGTCTCCTTGCTTATACAGCAGCTCCGGATACTGAAGCTCTGTGTTCCATTTCCAGTGCTTCCCTTCGATGCCCCAGAAACCAAGCTTTTGTCCTTCTTCCGAGAACATATATTGCATGAATTTAATCGCAGCCTCGGGATTCTTGTTATTCTTCGTAATGTAAACGCCAGACCAGCCTACGCTCGCAAAATACTCTTTGGGATTGCTGCCAAGCGGTTTCGTAAGCTGTGTATAGCTGTATCCGCTGCCTTGATCGGATGCTTGACTGTTGAACGTGTCAAAAATATTCGTATTGTCCACCAGCGCGAACACTTTGCCCTTCAAGACATAATCATCGTCTCTCACGGTATCTTTGAAAGCAAAGTTCTCAGGGGTCATATAACCGTTTCGGTATAGACGATTAATATATTTGTATACCTCCAGCATGCCAGGATGTCTCAAATACTGCTGCACTTTGCCGTCCTGTTCATACAGATCCGTATAAGCCGAAGGCACCCCATTTTGCATTTTGAAATAACGGAGTCCCCAGTTGATATCGAGCATTAATGGAATAACATCCGGGTATTTGGCTTTCACTGTTCCGAGCAAATTCTCTAAGTCTTCGAAGTTATTCAATGCCGGATTGCCAAGCTCCTCCATAATATCTTTGCGTATACCTAGCGCGCTTGAATTGATGATCGCGTTCGGATAGGCATCCCACTCTTCCTTCGTAGCATAGTTATTGCGTACCGTATAAAACTTCCCATCGCTTGACGTGTTGATTGCAATGCGAGCCGGGTCAACCTTAAAATCCGGTGCGTACTGCTCAATCAAGTCATTCCAGGCGTAAGAGACTTTCRGATCGGCCAACCGATCCAAATTTGTTGCCGTAAAGACAAGATCGGGCAAATCACCGGATGCGATCATGAGTGGTAGCTGCTTATCATCTGCCGCAATCGTCACCTTTAATTTGACACCGGTCTTCTCTGTGATTAATTCTGGGACAGAGCCGGCCCAGTCATGTACCGGAAACCAAGGGTGGTTTACGAATATGCTCAGTTCTACCGGCTCAGTGCTCGTCCCTTCTGTATTGCTTGACGTGTTAGCTCCCTTGTTTTCCGGACTTTCGTCTTTGCCCGAACAGGCCGAAAGGGTAGTAAGAAGCATAAGTGCAGCAAACGTTAATTTGACCCATTTCTTTTTGCCCAATTGAATCATGGATGTACCCCCTAATAAAATTTATATCAAGACCTTGCGGTCGTAATATTATGATCACTAGCCTTTGACTGCTCCAATCATAACGCCTTTAACAAAATGCTTCTGCAAAAATGGGTATACGAGCATGATCGGGATAATGGCGACAACCATAGCCGTAACCTGAATGGAGAATGTTGTCACCGTATTCATCGATGCGAAATCCGCGCTCATCGCATCTGTCGGCATCGTGCTTTGATTGATGATCTCCATCATGCGGTACGTTAACGTACGCAGATTGTTACTTTGCACGAAATAGGCGGAATCGAGCCAAGAGTTCCACTGCCCAACGCCGAGGAACAACGACATCGTAGCTAGAAGCGGCCGCGAGATCGGGAGGATCATCTTGTAAAAGATCGTCAAATCATTGGCACCGTCGATACGGGCCGATTCTTGAAGTTCATCGGGGATTTCTTTGAAGAATGAAATCGCGATGAGCAAGAAGAACAGATTCAACATGGAAGGGATGACGTATACAGCGAAATGGTTAAGCAGTTGCAGCTCCCGTAGCACCACATAATAAGGAATCATACCACCGGAGAAATACATCGCGACGATGACGATCGCAAAATACGTTTTCTTGAACAAAAGCTGCTTATAAGCCAACCCGTAAGCAACTAAACTTGTAAACATTACTCCCAATAGCGTTCCAACAACCGTTCTCGCACATGATACGAGAAAGCTTACTCGCCACTTGGGATCCTGGAAAAACGTCGAGTAATTATCCAGTGTAAATTGTCTCGGCCAGAAGTAAATGCCTCCCTTTGCCGCGTCCAGTCCTTGATTGAATGATATAATCAACAAATAATAGAAAGGATAAAACGTCATTATGACGACAAACAAGATCAACACCATATTAATACTGTCAACGAGCCAATCCTCAAGGGTCCGCCGTTTCCACTTCTTCCGAATGCTCACCATTAAAATAACCCCTGTCCTGAAATTCGCTTGGCTATGAAATTACTTGTAAAGATGAGGAAAACCGATATGACGGATTGCACCAGATCGATCGCGGTAGCGTAGGCAAAACGTCCTTMTGCAAGCCCCATCTTGAAGGCATACGTCTGAACAATTTCTGACGTATCGCTGTTGACTGAGTTACCCAACAAGAAAGCTTGCTCAAAGTTGGAACCAACCAGTCCGCCGCCCAACAAACTTCCAATCGACAGGATCAGTACGACGACGACCGCTCCCTTAATGCCCGGTAGCGTAATGTGCCAAATTCGCTTCAACCGTCCAGCTCCATCAATTTCTGCCGCCTCATACAACGCAGGATTGATACCTACTACTGCAGCCAGGAAGATAATCGTCCACCAACCCGCTTCCTTCCATACCGCGCTCCCTACAGCAAGTCCCCAGAATGAATGAGGGTCCGTCAGTATTGTAAGAGGCTCGTCCACTACGTTTAATTTTAAGAGCAGTAAATTAACGAGGCCGCCTTCTGACGAGAAAAACACGAAAGCTAAACCCACCACAACGACCCAGGAGATGAAATGCGGGAAATAACTCACAGTCTGCACGAACCTTTTGAACCCGGCTCCCTTCAGCTCGTTAAGCATTAAAGCGAATAAAATCGGAATAGGAAAAGCAAATACAATTTTTAAGATACTAAGAATCAACGTATTCCGAACCAAATCGTTAAACCTGTAATCGCCTACAAATTCATTCAAATATTTTAGCCCTACCCATTCGCTCGTAAATATTCCCTGCACACCGTCTGTAATACGGTAGTCCTTGAATGCCATGAGGATCCCGAACATGGGAATGTAAGAAAAGATAATCAAAAACAATATGCCGAGCAGGACAAATGTTTGTGGCAAACTTTGTCTTTTAAACCGCTTCCATAATATCCGGTTTTGTCGAATCGCATTAATATCATTACCTGTTGTATCCGCTTGCATCTGTCTTCTCCTCCTTCATAACGTCATTGTAGCTTACTTTTTCTTGCCCCATCTACGGATCATTTTTTGACTGACACTGTCCATTTTTATGATGTTCAGACCAGTCGAGACGTATAGCTAAGAAAGGTGAACCTGCCGCCTCCCGTTGGCGACGCAGCGCGTTTCATTTCGGAAATATAGCAAAAAACCTTTGTTTCGCAAGGGATTGAGTCTTGTTATATTTGGTTTAGCCTAGCGGATCTAAGTTCGACCAAGCAGTTCAGGTATTGCAAATTGGAGTACATGTATGATCCCCGACAACGAGTATTCAGAACTTGCGGAATAAGCATCATGTCGGGAATGTTGCAAAGTTCTTATCACACGACATCTCACTACTCGACACACATAACTCCGAAAAATTTTCGCATTCCTCGCTCGTCCCCACCGAGCAACAGCACGGTTCAGCAAATCGGCTAACGATATATGTTCTTGTCCTTTTCGGCTAAGGATATAAGTTCTTGTCCTCGAGTTTGGACAAGAACTTATATCCTTAAAACAAAAATACCGCGATTTACGCGGTTTCTAAAGAATATATGTTCTTGTCCTCTAACAATGCAAATTGCGTCGGAGGTTCAACAAGAGCTTCTCCTTTATTAGATTTGGATAACGCATTTTTAAGTAATCTACCTGAGCCTTCAGATAGTCTCTTTCTTCCTCAACGCTGTCAAAGACTGTTCGAGAACGCCCCTTCAGTGGATTCGAACCGCTACTTTTCCGCTCATCGAATGACTCCCCGTTTTGCCACTTCTTCACTAATACTTTCAGTTGTGAACAATTGCGGATCCCCTCTTGTTCAGCTACCACCTTATAGCTCGATGAACTCTCTAAAGAAGCTCTGACCGATTTCAATTTGAATTCATCTGTATACGTTTGAAATGCTTGTCCCTTTTTAGCCATAAAAATAYCCCCCCAAGTTTACTCAAACCTCCATGATAACATGACGGTTTTTTTTGAGTGTCTACTTGAAGGGGATAATACCACTTTCGCGGTTTTTAATGCATATATGTTCTTGTCCTCTGACATTTGTTGTTTTTTCTTGTCCCTCTACACCGATGTTTAGGATATTCTATTGCTTGTAGAATATATCCTCACATTCGATCCTTTCTCACTCTTCACTTAAGTTCTCGTCCTCGGCTCGGGACAAGAACTTGTGCCGATAAAACAAAACATTCGCTATTATAGCAAAACCGAGAGAATACTGCACAATCACAGTTTTCTCTCGGTTTATTATTTCGCTGTGGTACTTCATTCGTCGGATTGTTGATTTCGGTATAGGTGCTCCCAACCGTACAACGTGTCAATGTGATGCGTTATGCTTTATGCATATTATTACGCCGCATCCTCTTCCGTATCTGCTGCAGCTGCTGTCGACTTATCAACGTCATATCCCTGCTGATTAATATGATCCCTATCCCTTGACCGCTCCTAAGAAAGCGCTATTCACAAAATACTTCTGGAGAAACGGATAAATACATAGAATGGGCATAGTCGCAATCACGATTGTAGCATATTTGATAGTTTCTCCGATGTTTCGAGCTTCTCCTACACCTGCTCCAAAAGAAATGTTATCCGTTCCGTTGTTGATCAAAATCTCGCGCAACACCAATTGTAGCGGATACAATGTACGATCTTGGATGAACAGCGATGGGATAAACCACATGTTCCATTTGTCTGCTGCCGTATATAACATAATTACGCTAATGACCGGCATGGACAACGGGATCACTATTCTTAGGAGCACGGTCAAGTGATTGGCACCGTCGATCTGGGCCGACTCCTCAAGTTCAACAGGCAACGACAAAAAGGCGGTTCGCAAAATAATTAGGTGAAACGTATTGACCGCAAACGGAAGGAGCAGAGCCCACATGGTGTTCATGATACCCATATTTTTCACTACAAGATAGAACGGTATGAGCCCTGCATTAAAGAACATTGTTACGACAATAAACAACATTAGGAACTTGTTCCATATGAAATTACGACGCGATAGCACGTATGCCGCCATAATCGCCATCGTTACATGTAGAATGAGACCTCCGCCAACCAGTCGAAGCGTATTCCAGTAGCCTGACCAAATCGCTGGATTACCAAGCGCTCTCTCGTAAGCCAGTGTACTAAAACCGGCCGGTTTCCAAAGCAGTCCCTTTCTAGCCATAAGTAGGTCGCCATCGCTGAACGAGGCGGACAAGACGTAGATCAATGGATAAAGCGTAACAGCAACCAACGTGGTCAGCAGAAAGTAAACGGCAATGTCAAGTATACGGTCGGATAAATGCATAGGTTCCCCTCCTTACCACAAACTGTTTTGGTTTGTTTTTCGGGTTAGCGAATTGGCGATTACAAGCATCAGGAGATTGATTGCAGAGTTAAACAATCCAATAGCCGAACTGAAACTCCAGTCATTGTCGAGTAATCCTTTACGATAGACGAACGTGGAAATAACATCCGCCGATTCATAGATCACTGGATTATAAAGCAATAATATTTTTTCGTACCCTACATCCATCAAATGACCTATCCGCAAAATAAACATGATTGTAATCGTCGGTAGAAGCCCTGGCAGCGTTATGCTTCGAATTTGGCGCAAGCGACTTGCGCCATCTATACGCGCTGCCTCGTATTGCGCCTGCGGGATCGTCGATAGCGCTGCTGCATAAATAATCGACTCCCAACCGACCCGTTGCCAGATTTCGGACATCACGTATATGCCGCGGAACAGCCCTGGCTGCTGCAACAAATCCCGTCCATCCCCCCCTGTCAAAAACGTAACGGCGAGATTCGCAATGCCGCCGCTCTGGGTTAGATCCTTGACCAAGCCGCAAACGACGATCAGCGAGATAAAATAAGGCATGAACGAAACCGTCTGCACGAATGATTTGACATATCGCGAGCGAACTTCATGAATCAAAAGAGCCAGTACAATCGGAGCTGTAAAATCGAACACCAGGGAGTAAATACTTAGCAGCACGGTGTTCCGAAACAAGCGCCAGAAATAGTGGCTGTCGATAAAAGACTCGAAGTGTTCCAATCCGACCCATTCGCTTCCCCAAATCCCTTGAATCGGTGAATAATTTTTAAATGCGATAACCGCGCCGTACATAGGCAAATACTGAAACAAAACATAATAGGCGACGATTGGAATAGCGAGCACAAAGAGCCATTTGTTACGCTTGAAATCTTTGGCGACTCTTCTGATCATCGGTTCAGGAAGCGGTCGTAAGCAGCCTGTTGAATTTCTAGCGCGCGTCTGATACCAAGAGACTCTAGCTTTTCCGTAAGCGAACGAAAAGCTTCATCCGCCGGTTCTGATCCCAGAATGACCTTTAGTGTGATCTCGTTGACTAGCGTGTCGACATCAGACATAATGCGCACAAATTCGTTCGATTCCTCAGATGTTATCGACACGGGCGGAAATACGTGCTTAAGGTTGTCCGTTTTCCAATTGTCGTAATTGTGGTCCTCATTCGTCACGGCCAATTTACCGATCAGCTCCTTAGATTCCACGTATGGACCTGGATTTACGGTATGGGTATAGAGCRTCAACGCTTCTAGGTAGGACAGATTGTCCGGGTTACTCGTGATTAATTCTGTCAGCTCCGGTTTGCCGTCTTTCCAGTTGAAAGACTGTCCTTCGATTCCATAATTGAAAAGCRGGTAGCCCTCTTCTCCGTAGGCGTAATCAAGCACTTGAACGGCAAGCTCTGGATGCTTGCTGCTGGCGGATATCGCAGCAGACGCTTCCGCCCCATACAACCACGCCTCCTGTCCAAATTTCGGAGCCTTCCCTTTTTGCAACACAGGATAAGGCGCGAACACGAATGTCGCTTGCGGATCTCCATCCCTAAGAGCAGCCTCCCATTTGTCGATATTGGCGCCCGAGGAGACGGTTGCTCCCGAAGCTCCTGTCATCATATTCGCATCCTGCGTTTTTCGGTCGTTCTGCGTAAAGTTCGGGTCGAGCAATCCTTCTTCATACCATTGATTCATTGTTTTCAAAAACTGCATATATCCGGGCTGCAGCGGACCATACAGCACTTTCCCGTCTTCGTGATAAAAATCACGGATGACGCCGAACGCCCCGATAAAAGCTCCATCCAGAAAACCTTGCAGCGCATGGGTTTGGCTGCTGAAAGTCAGTGGTGCACGTACGCCTTTTCGCTCCTTGAACGCTATCAACACTTGGTGCCATTCGTCGATCGTTGTGGGGACATCCAAATTTAGCTCCTGAAGCCAATCCTTGCGCAGCGCCGGCCCTGCCCACTGTGTGGTCATGCCGCCTTCTTTAAGAAACGGAAATGCATAATAGTCTCCGTTGTCCGTTTTCACCAATTTGTCGATATCGGGATGCTCCTGTAAATACTTTTTCAAGTTCGGCGCATGCCGGTCGATGAGTTCGTTCAGTCTTAAAATATATCCGTCTTTCAAGGCCTTTTCAGGTCCGCCTGACACACCATCCAGCCAATTATATTCGATAATGTCGGGTAAATTTCCTGAAGCAAGCATTACGCTGAACGATTCCTTTGCCTGTGTTGCAGACACCTCAGAAAACCGAATCGGTACCCCAATTCGTTTCTGCCATTCACGATAAAAAGGAATATCGTTAACGCTCGGTTTGAGCGTCGTCTGGCTTTGCAGCCAGTACGTCAGTTCGGCCCCATTTTGGATCGGGTAGACAGCCTGCGCGTCTACCGTTTCACCGTTCGAAGAGCTGCTTGCCGATCCGGTGATTTTATCGGAGACTTCATTCCGTGCCGAGCAAGCTGAGATAAGGATCAATATCACCAGCGCAAACGACAGAATGGCAACTTTTTTAATGATCAACATATATGGTTACTCCTTTTGAGCATGGGTTTCATACTTGAAACGGTTGGCTCGATTTGATAAAATTCACATTAAACAGGGTTGTTTAGTTGATATTAATAACAAAAAAAGAGGGGTATTGAATATGATCGAATACCGCAATAGCGTTTTTCTTTGTACCTCCGAAATCACTATCGGATTAATAAGCGGAAAATGGAAGCCTTTGATTTTAAGTCATTTATCGAAACAAACCTACCGGTTCAACGAACTTCAGAAGTTGATGCCCGGAACAACGCAAAAAATGCTGACGGTGCAGTTAAGAGACTTGGAAAACGACGGATTAATCGTCCGGAAAGTGTATGCGGTAGTCCCGCCAAAAGTCGAATATTCGCTAACCAAATTGGGAGAGGCGCTCATGGTTATATTAATCCAGCTTCGCGACTTTGGGACAGATTATATGCGGTTATTTCCGGACGACGAACTGCCATCCACAATACAAGAGGGTTAACG
>NZ_JBFRGE010000119.1:0-12203 GCF_052115185.1 Paenibacillus sp. 2TAB19
ACATGATCTAAGGCTCTGCGTTTTCGCGCAGAGCCTTATTTTTGTTTTTTTGGAATTCATTCAATTAAAAGCAGGAGATCGGATCGGAATGATCGAATATAATCGTTTCCAATAATCGAAGTCACTTTATTTTTAACAGAAAGAGGAAAATAATGAGTTATTTTCAACAGGAAGATATACGAATTCATTACCAAATCTATGAATCAAATGTTCGAAGCTGCGATACGATCGTTTTGTTGCATGGCGTAGGACTTAGCGCAGCCTCATGGAACTGGATTATCCCTTATCTAACGAGCCATTCCCGTGTTGTCGCACTTGATCTGCGGGGGCATGGACTATCGGAGCGCGGCACGAAGCCAATTAGCTGGCGGCTATTCGTCGATGATTTGCGGGCATTGCTCTTGCACCTGAATATTGGACGTGTTCATCTTATGGGACACGGCTTCGGCGCCAATGTTGCGCTCAAATACAGCATGAATTACATACAAGACGTAAGCAGCTTAATATTAATTGCCATACCGATCATGTACCCGAAGAAGACGGCCCAGAAGCTTCTTTCGAACCGGAAGCAGTTAACTGCAGATGGCTCGATGAGCAAGCTTGCCTATCGAATGGCGCAGAGCATTACGTTGCTTGATGAGGGGAGTCCCATTTTCCAAGCAATCATTGCAGATTACAGCCTCGTTGAGCCGAAGACGTATTTGGATATTATTGAGTTATATGCAAACCATCCGCCTAGAGACGATCTCAAATTTACGCAGAGCCCGATATTGCTGCTTGCTGGCGATCGAGACCCTGTGTATCTCGCTTCGATGCACATTTCTTCACAGATGTTGATGAATAAGAGGCTGCTCATCGTACCGGAAGCCTCGAACGCCATTTTCATAGATCAACCGGAAGYAACGGCGAAGTGGGTAAATAAGTTCATAGCGCAACCGATAATGGATAATTACCGGCATGTATTAATGAATGAAGCGAGCGCCGCGGAAGTGTTCGGTGCGTTCGAGGAAATGATTGAAGCCGGCGTCAAGCAGGTGGATGAAGAGAATACGCTGCACGTTGACTTTCTTGATTCGTTTCGAGTGCGGGTGAATGGGGCGGAGGTTGTTGAGGGCTGGAACAAAAGGTATGCCAAGAACCTGCTAATATACCTTGTGCTGCATCCGACTTCCACTAGAGAGCAGCTATGCGATGCGTTATTCCCCGATCGTCCGCTCCGGCAGGCGCTTAACAATCTGAAGGTCTATCTGCATTATCTGAAAGGGCTATTAACGCCAAGCGAAACAGATAAGCCAATATTGTATATGGATAAGCAATATGTTGCGCTTCAAGGCACTATAAAGTCAGATGTTCTTTCTCTCATTCAGAAGCTAGTCGATGTTGCGAATGAAACGGAGACGATAGCGAAGCAACAAGCGGCAAGTCGGCTGCTTGCAGCTCTTCCAACCGTGCTTATGCCTGGTGTCTACGACGATTGGATCATCCCGTTAAGAGAGTCTCTTGAGCATCAGACATCCGAGCTTGCGAAGTATGAGTGGCTTTGTGTAACGAAAGTGTAACCGAACATTTGGTACAATATGGATCGTGTTGTTAAAACAGTTGAGGAGGATCATGATTTTGAACAGATTATCAAAAATAATGTTGGCATTAGCGCTCGTATTTACCGTATTCGCATCAGCCGGACAGGTTAATGCCGCGTCTTCGACGACGGCAGTGAATGTTACGATTGACGGGGTGAAACAAAGCTATAAGCAGCCAGCGGTATTATCTAACGGATCGGTGCTTGTGCCGCTCCGCCCGATCTTCGAATCGCTGGGTGCACAACTTCACTGGGATGCGAACGAGAAAGTAGCGACGGCTTATAAAGACAATCAAATCGTGTCGCTGCGGATCGGCAGCAGCGAAGCAAGAATCGGCGATAGCTATGTAGGGCTTAACCAACCTGCACAAATCATTAATGGAAATACGCTTGTCCCTGTTCGATTTGTCAGCGAAGGGCTTGGGGCGGAAGTGAAATGGAACAGTGCGACGAAGACGGTAGAAATTAAGAAACGCGATGCGTCGCCGGACAAGCAAGTGTACGGCTATACAATGAACGTTACGCAGGACTTATTGCAATCGATATCCGTATACGGCGTTTCCCATATCGGCAACATCGCCTCGTCTACACCGCTGTTAGCCGGCAGAGAGTTCTATTATTACTTCGACGATCTGGTAGGCGAAGGCGACAAAGTAGACTTCCCGTTCGCTCGCATTCGTACGTTCAATGGAGATGCCGCGGCGTTCGAGCAGGCGGATCATGAGGATTTTACTTATTTAGCTACTGCGAACGGTATAACTTTCGCCTATGATCTGATGTTTGATTCGGCAGATCAGGTTCGCGAGTTGATCTACGAAGATTATAACTATTATGGCGAGGAGCTGTCGGATGCTGGCTATAACCGTGTAGCCAAAGCGTTCGAGCWGTTTCCAGCGGCAATTCAATCGTTCYAAATGGTAACGCAAAAGCCTGCGGTCACGACGCTTACGAACTCCCGCAGCTACGAAGGCTTGTGGACGGGAGCAGATAATGGTTCGATATCCCTTACATTCATTACAGACCAGGAAGCCATTCTGAAGTATAGCGAATATGGCGTCGATACGGTCGTCTCGTTCTTCTCGGACAATACATTGAACTATCACTTCTACGATAAGTTCATCATTGCAGAGGACGGCAAGCTGTCGCTTGAACGACCTATTGTCATCGACGGTATGTTCGACGGCGAATATGAAACGATTGCGTTTACGAAATAACGAACGATAATGGAGCGAATGAGACAGCCACGGGCGGCAAGCCTGGCTGTCTTTCTTTTTTGCAGCCTTTTCAAATGGGTCAATTGTTGCCATACTAGAATTTGTAGTCATCGCATCATCATGAACAAGCAGGAGGCGTTATGCACTTTCTATTCGAACCTGTTCGTTTCGACGACAAGCATCTGAGCTGGAGCGGCCGGACACGATCCGTTAAGGATTATCCGGGCTTTTATCATTGGCATCAATGCACGGAAATATTGTTTGTCCATCAAGGGGTTGGCTACATAATCGTCAATCAGCGCACCTATGAGCTGCGGCGGGGGATGCTGTTCGTATTCCAACCGTTTCAATTGCACAAAATTTTCGCCGATGTCGCGCAGGATAAGCCGTTTGAGCGTACGATCCTGTACGTTGACCCGTCACAAACGGAAGAAGCGCTGCGCCCGTTTCCGAAGCGCCATGCTCTCTTTCATAAGCTATGGAAAGATCAGGGAATCCGAACGGTGTTCGATATGCAGGAGGAGACAGGACGATTGGAAGCGTTATTTGAGAGCTATGGGTTGCTTGAAGCTCGAAGCCGAGAGTATGATCAAGAAGAGATCACCTTGCTGCTGCTGCAATTAATGGGGAGCATTGCTTCGGTGCGAGACGAGGAAGAGATGCAGGCATCTGTGCATAGCTTTGAACGAAAGCCGCGTTATTCGGAGCAAATGATGCAATGGATCGAAGCCCATTACGCGGAGGAAGTTACGTTGGAGCGGCTGGCGGAGCAGCTTCATTTGTCCAAATATTATATTTCACGGGTCTTTCATGAGGAAACAGGAAGCCAGATTACCGAATATTTGACGGCGAGGCGCATTAAGCAGGCGTGCAGGCTGCTGCAGACGACGGTCTACTCGGTCGAGCGAATCGGGATTGATGTCGGCTATCCTAACGTTTCCTATTTCATCAACATGTTCAAGAGAGTTGTCGGAACGACGCCGCTTAAGTACCGCCAGCGCCATATGGGGCTGTAAATGGCCGCTTATAAGAGAAAAGGGCTAACCACTTGTCACCGTAGGTGATTCGTGATAGCCCTTTGTGTTTAAATATAACTATAGAACGCGACGTGCAGTAACGTAGTACTTCTTCCAGTAGCTGCTGTTCAGATCGGAGAGCGTAACGCCCTGGCTGCTGGAGCTGTGAACGATCTTATTGTTGCCGGCGTAGATGGCAACGTGGCTGATTGTTTTCCCGTTCGTCTTAAAGAAGACGAGATCTCCCATGCTGAGCGAACCTTTCGCGACTTTCTCGCCTTCGGTTGCTTGCGCTGTCGAGGTGCGAGGCAGGCTGACATCGAATGCTTTGAAGATGAATTGGGTGAAAGACGAGCAATCGAACGCGTATGTAACGCCAGCTGGTGCGCCGTACTTATAAGGTGTTCCGATGAAAGTTTTGCTTTCGGAAATGAGTTTGATTGATTCGGTCGTTGCTGCGTGAGCGTGTTGCGTGTTCGAACCAAAAGTAAATGCCGACAGGACGATGGCGGCGCAAATGCCCGCTTTAGCAACCGTTTTAAATACGTTTGTTTTTCTCATGATGTCAGGATATCCCTTCGTGTTTCGTTTTATGAGTTTACTATAACACACTCAAAAACCGGCATTTTGCCCGTATGAGAGAGCAAAAGCGCTTATTTCGGGGATTATGAGCATTTATGAGAAAAAGATGAAAAATTATTAATGTTTGCGGCGTATAGTTGCCGCTTAAGGCATTACAGCTCCTCGTGCCGATACATACAGCTCGTTCCATTGCTCTCTAGTCATTCGTTCGGCTTGCTGGATAGCGTCCTTGCAGGCGATGATGCGCTCCGGATTAGCGCTTCCGATAACAGGCTGAATGCGCGACGGATGACGCATAAGCCAACCWAGCGAAATCGCCTCCGGTGTCGTTTCGTTCTGTTTCGCAAGCTTAGCGATCAGCTCGGTTGTAGCAAGCTCTGCCGCGGATGGGTTATCCGAAGGTTTGCCTGTAAATCTGCCGCGGGCGAGCGGGCCCCAGGCTTGAATTTGCATATTCTCGGTTTGCATGTATTCCATTAATCCATCAGCGAAGTTGGAGGCGAGCCCTGCTTGCTGGTTCACATGGATGCCTTGATTGAGCCAGTCTAGCCGTGCAAAGTTCATCTCCAGTTGATTAACGACAAGCTCGTCTTGAAGCTCGCGCTGGATGAACCGAATTTGTCCGGGGCTCATATTGGAGACGCCGAAGTGACGAACCTTGCCTGCTTGCTTCAAAATATGGAATGCTTCCGCGATTTCCTCGGGTTCCATGAGCGGATCAGGACGATGCAGGAGAAGGACGTCCAAGTATTCGACTCCAAGACGTTCCAATGTGCCGTCGACGGACTTTAGAATATGCTCTTTGGAGAAGTCGAAGCGGGTTAACTTGCCGCCTTCGGCGAGCACGATTCCACATTTCGATTGAATAACGATTTTGTCGCGAAGGTCGGGCTGCTGCTTCAATACTCGTCCGAAAACAGCTTCGGCTTTGCCCATAGTATAAATGTCTGCATGATCGTACATCGTGATACCAATCGAAAGAGCTGCTTCAACGGCAGCTTGCCCTTGCTTAATATGTTCGGTTGTATACGGTTCGCGATTCCAGCCTCCACCGAAGCTCATACATCCAAGCACAAGGCGGCTGTCGGAAATTCCACGTTTCTCTAGCGGCATTTTTCTCATCTTAAACGATACCTCCATTTGGATAAATGATATGACGGTGTCTATTATACCTTCATGCAGGCATTCGCATAAGCACTGAAAAAAAGTTCACTAACTAAACTTCGAGCGCAGCGTCATCATGTGAGTATGGTAATAGTTGCAACCGCTTTATTTTGCTGATACATTACTAGTGAACTTATGAACTCATTCTAGCAGGCTTCATATACGGGAGGGATTCGCGTTGGCTTTAATTACTTGTCACTTTTTCTCGGAATCGCTAGGTCTTAGCACATCTATGACCGTCATATTGCCGCAGGAGACCACGGGGCAGATTGGTCTTCGTAATGTCGGCTCGCGCAAAAAGTTTCCGACGCTTTATTTGCTGCACGGCTTGTCGGACGACGATACGATCTGGCTGCGGAGAACTTCGATCGAACGATATGTTGCGGAGCTCGGCCTTGCAGTCGTGATGCCGAATGTACATCGGAGCTTCTATACAGATATGAAGTATGGCAACCAATATTGGACATTCCTGACGGAGGAGCTGCCAGCCGTAGCGCGCTCGTTCTTCCCGCTGTCGGAGGAGCGTGAGGATAACTTTGTGGCCGGGCTGTCGATGGGCGGTTATGGCGCATTTAAGTGGGCGCTTCGCCATCCGGACCGCTTCGCCGCAGCAGGCAGTCTCTCAGGAGCAGTCGATCTCGTAAAACATATCGAGAGCGGCAAGAGCCCGATTGCCGGCATTGAGCAGCTCTTCGAGCAAATATTCGGCCAGGAGTCGATTCGCGGTACGGATAATGACCTTATACATGTTATGCAGCAGCAATCCGGATCATCGGCAGAGAGGCCGCTCCTGTATCAATGCTGCGGAACGGAGGATTTCCTCTACGAGGATAACGTATCGTTCCGCGAAGCCTGCTTGGAAGCAGGTTATGAGCTGATATACGAGGAAGGCCCGGGCAGTCATGACTGGGGTTATTGGGATGAGCATATTCAACGTTTCTTGAAGCTCCTTCCTTTGAAGTAGATGAGTGAATAGAGAGCAGCAAACGATTTCGTGCTTAGAATCAAGAGCATGAAGCGTTTGCTGTTTTTTTTCTTTTTCCTATAGAATATGGGGTTGCAAAATAGAGGTAACCGCTATATCATTTGTTTAGGATTAATAAATTAGTAATAGAAATAACATTTTTATTAATTCATTGAAAAACATAACCTACATTAACATTAAAAGTGAGGGAAATTCGATGAGCAATCGCATCACAATCAATGCCGATGTGGCAGCAGGCACAATCAACCGCAATATTTACGGACATTTCTCCGAGCATCTCGGTCGTTGTATTTACGAAGGAATTTGGGTTGGAGAGGATTCCCCGATTCCGAATACGAACGGCATTCGCAACGACGTCGTGGAAGCGCTTAAGAAAATCAAAATTCCAGTCCTTCGTTGGCCGGGCGGCTGCTTCGCTGACGAATATCACTGGAAGGACGGCATAGGTCCGCGCGAAGGCCGCAAACGGATGATTAACACGCATTGGGGCGGCGTACTGGAGAATAACCATTTCGGCACGCATGAGTTTCTGATGCTGTGTGAAATGTTGGAGTGCGAGCCTTACATTTCCGGCAACGTAGGCAGCGGCACGGTACAGGAAATGTCCGAATGGGTCGAGTATATGACGTTCGACGGCGTGTCTCCGATGGCCGACTGGCGCAAAGAGAACGGCCGCGAGAAGCCTTGGAACGTGAAGTACTTCGGCGTGGGCAACGAGAACTGGGGCTGCGGCGGCAACATGCGACCTGAGTATTATGCCGACCTGTATAGAAGATACCAGACGTTCGTGCGCAATTACGGCGACAACAAAATTTACAAGATCGCATGCGGCCCTAACGTAGATGACTACCGTTGGATGGATGTCGTTATGCGTGAGGCGCACAATCATATGGACGCGATTTCGCTTCATTACTACACCGTTCCGGGCGAGTGGACGAACAAAGGTCCGGCAACAGGATTCACGGAAGACGAATGGTACACGACGATGAAAAAGGCGCTATGGATGGAGGAGCTTATTACTCGTCATGAGACGATTATGGACCGTTACGATCCGAAGAAGCGCGTAGGTATGATCGTCGATGAGTGGGGAACATGGTTCGACGTAGAGCCGGGCACGAACCCAGGCTTCCTCTATCAGCAGAATACAATTCGCGATGCAATCGTGGCAGGACTTACGCTTAACATTTTCCACGATCATTGCGACCGTGTCGTTATGGCGAACATTGCGCAAGTGATTAACGTGCTGCAAGCCGTCATTCTTACGGAGGGCGAGAAAATGGTTCTGACGCCGACCTACCACGTATTCGATATGTACAAGGTGCACCAAGATGCGACGGCGCTGACGACTTCGATCAGCGGCGATGAGTACAAACGCGGCAGCCAAGCGATTCCGCAAGTATCCGTGTCCGCTTCCAAGGATGCGGAAGGCCGCATTCACGTCAGCCTGTGCAATCTCGATAACGAGAACGCTGCGGACGTGGACATCGATCTTCGCGGACTAGCCGCTGCAGCCATTAAGGTAACGGGCACGGAACTTACGGCTTCCGTTAAGGATGCGCACAATACGTTCGAACAGCCGGATACGGTTGCTCCTGCGGCTTACAGCGCGTTCTCGGTCGAAGGTTCGGCTATTCGCGCGAAGCTGTCTCCGATGTCGGTTACGGTGCTTGAAGTTATCGCCGAGTAGGTGCGAGACATGGCCAGCAGCGCGGGGCAGTGCAAAGGCTGCCGAGACGATTACCGTGTAACCGATGCGCAGATAGACCGCATATTGTCTGCGCCGATGTTCCAATCCGACATTTGCGTTCCGGACGATGTGTATGCGGAGCGGCTTGAGGCATGCAGCAAATGTGAGAAGTTCCAATACGGCACGACCTGTGCCGTATGCGGATGCTTCGTACGTATCGCGGCCAAGTACAAGGACCGCGCCTGCCCGAAGGCCGGCGACAGCCGCTGGGCGAAGCATGTGTCATAAGCTTGTGTTACTTATTTCTACGACAAGCCTCCCGTGAGTGAGCGGAGCTGTTTTTTTACTGCTTGTGAAATAGATAAGATGGAATCTTCAGCTTAATGTAAGTACATTAGTCAAAATGATCGAATTAGGATGGGAAATCCATCCTATCCCGGTTTGTGAGCCAAGATGGACGATCAACAAGCCTAGCTTTTGTACTATAGGATGGGAAATTCATCTTATTGAACGTTATAATAACGAGCTACTTAATAATAGGATGGAAAAGCCCGCTTATCGCAAAACAGCAAACGAATGTTAGCTGCTTATTAGCCGACCGGCGGCGAAAAAAGAGGCAGTGCCGAACATCTCGGCACTGCCTCTTATTCGTATTTTACTTATAGCTCGGCAGCCAAGTGCCGTGCGCTTCGATCAGATCGTCGCAGAGCGAGACGATGTCGTCCATCGACAGCTCGGCGGACGTATGCGGATCGAGCAGTGCCGCATGGTAGATATGATCGCGCTTGCCGGTGATGGCAGCTTCGATCGTCAGCAATTGAGTGTTGATGTTGGTACGATTCAGAGCCGCAAGCTGCGGCGGCAAGTCTCCGACGTACGTTGGCGTTACGCCGTTCGCATCGACGAGACAAGGTACTTCCACGCAAGCTTCCTTCGGCAAGTTGGTGATGAGTCCTGTATTCATAACGTTAGCACCGATTTTGAACGGTTTGTTCGTCTCAATAGCCTCGAAAATATAAGATGCATATTCATGACTGCGGCAGTGCTCGAGATTGCTGTCATTAACGAGCGACTCGCGCATCGACTTCCAGCCCTCGATTTGATTGACGCAGCGGCGCGGATATTCGTCGAGTGGGATGTTGAAGCGCTCCACAAGCTCAGGGTAACTTTTCTTAATGAAGTACGGGTGATACTCGGCATTATGCTCGGACGATTCGGTAATATAGTAGCCGAACTTAAGCATAAGCTCGAAGCGAACCATATCGTGATGCTTTTCCTTCTGCTTCTCCGCAGCGCGGCGTTTAATTTCCGGATACAGATCGACGCCGTCTTTGCTTGCTTCGAGCAGCCAAGCCATATGATTGATGCCGGCAATATTCCATTTGACGCCGGTCGGGTCCATATCCAGGTGCTTGAACAGGTCGGGTACGCATACTTGCACGCTATGGCATAGACCGACCGTGCGCACGCCGCCGTACGTATTCATGACATTCGTAAGGACGGCCATTGGGTTCGTGTAGTTGAGGAATAAGGCGTCCGGGCATACCTCGTTGATGTCGCGGGCGAAGTCAAGCATAACCGGAATCGTACGAAGGTTGCGGAAAATGCCCCCAATGCCGACCGTATCGGCGATCGTCTGACGCAAGCCGTATTTCTTCGGAATTTCGAAGTCGGTAATCGTACAAGGATCATAGCCGCCTACTTGGATCGCATTCACGACGTACTTCGCGCCGCGAAGAGCTTCCTTACGATCTGTATACGCTTTCACGACACAGCTGCTTCCACTCGTTTGCTTCAGGTTGAGCAGCATTTTCTCGGAATCGCTAAGACGAACGGCGTCGATATCGAATAACGCGATTTCGAAGCCTTGAAGTGCGGGAGTATGCATAACGTCACCCAAAATGTTTTTGGCGAAGACCGTACTGCCTGCCCCGATAAAAGTAATTTTCGACATAATCAATAATGACCTCCTGGATTAGTATAGTATGGTGTTGCTGAATTTGAAGTTGCTTGAATCGATGCGTTATTCACAACTTCAGTATAACGAGAAGGCAATGAAATTAATATGGAATTAACGATTTTATATATGGAGTAATGTTGCATCATTTAGTATGATGTAAGTAGTTCGAATTCAGGGGGCAATCAGATGGAAACGCATCATCAATTTGCGGTATCAGTCAATTCGGCGCCTATGAAAGGCGAGATGTCCGTATTATTCAGCGGCCGAGGCAAGCCTGTCGGCGGGCATTACATTGGCCCTGCCGTACATGATCATTATTTGATCCATGTCGTGTTGGCAGGTGAAGGCGTATTTGAAACGTTAGGCGAATCTTATGTGTGCAAGGCGGGTGATGTATTCATCATTTTCCCGGACATATTGGTTAGATATGAAGCGGATAAGGTGAATCCGTGGCAATATATGTGGGTAGCTTTCACGGGCGATATTGCAGATGCTTCATTGTCGGCCATCGGGATAACACCTGATCGGGCCGTCATTCGCGATTGCTCGCTTCAGGCGATGAAGAAGCTGTTCCGCAGCGTTAGGAGCAGTATTGAGCGGGAAAGCTTCGCCTCGCTCGGCAATATGGAGGCGTCGGGCTGGCTTAGACTTATTTTGCATGAAATAGCGAGTAAGGGGGAGGGAGCGGCAGAGCATTCGGAGTCGGCTGCCGGGCAATCACGTTCTTACCGTCAAGTCGATCAGGCGATTCGCCTATTGACACTTCAATATGGGCAACCCCTGTCGATCGAGAGCCTCGCTCATCAACTAGGCTACCACCGGGCGCATCTGAATAAACTGTTCAAGGAGGCGACGGGGCTGTCGCCAATGCAATATTTATTCAAGGTACGAATGAAGAAGGCTGAGGAGCTGCTGGGAGGCGACTTAACGATTGCCCAGATTGCGTCATCCGTAGGCTACAACGACCCGCTCTTCTTTACGAAGCAGTTCCGAAAGTGGAGCGGGCGCACGCCAACCGATTATAGACGAGGAATTGAAGCTGACAGGCGTCCATAATGACACTCTATTTTCATTAGGTTTCGGCGTCCATCGTCTGTACAGAACGCCGAATGATGAGGTCGGCAGGGAGGACGATTTTTTTCCAAGGAAGAACCGCTTCCTTTTCTTGAATGCGCTCGATGAGCATTTGCGTGCCCATGTAGCCGAACTGATACGCTTGCTGGGCGGCAACGGTCAGGAACGGCTCMGCTTCCGAATAGGGGCCAAGATCGTCGAAGCAAACGAGCGATAGATCGTCGGGAACGCGCACGCCGCGTCCGCGCAGCATTCTAAGCGTCTCCACGGCAAGTACGTTATTGCCCGCCACGATAGCGGTCGGTTTCGGATCCAACTGCTGAAACCATTGCTCCATATCGGATAGGTCGCTAACAGGGCCGAAGCTCGTTTCGAACAAATAACTCGCATCATAGCTTAGATCGCTTAGCTTAAGTCCGTCCTGGTAGCCTTGCAGCCGAAGTCTGGCGCTGGACACCGAGGGCGAGCCATTGACCATAGCGATATGGCGGTGACCGGCGGCGACGAGATGCGAGACCAGCTGCCTCGCGCCTTCCTTGCTGTCTCCGAGCACAATGTCGCATTCGATGCCGGGCACTTCACGGTCAAGCAGCACGAACGGCACGTTGTGCTTTCGGAGCGTCTCAAGATGCGGCAGCGACGGATCGCCGGCAGGAGCGACGAGCACGCCGTCCACGCGCGCGGTCAGTATCGTCGTAATATAGTCCGCTTCCTTCTCGAGGCTTTCATCGCTGTTGCCGAACAGCAGCCGATAGCCGAACTTTTTGGCAGCATCCTCCGCACCGCGCGATAGCGTCGTGTAGAACGGATTCATGATGTCCGTAATAAGCAGGAACAGCAGCTTGGTTTGCTGAAGGACGAGGCTGCGAGCCGTTTGGTTCGGCACATAGTTCATTTCCTCCATTACACGCTTTACCTTTGCCCGTGTCTTCTCACTGATTT